>CAKPRW010000058.1 GCA_934183045.1 uncultured Clostridia bacterium | reverse complement strand
AACATATAGATGGGATGAAGAACAAGAAACAAAAGTAGATATTAACGATATAAGCACAGAACAAAAAATAGAAATTCCAAAAGGATTGCATAAACTAACAGTAATAGCAGTAGATGTAAATAATAAGTCTGAAACAAAAAAACAAGAAATAAATGGTGTAACAAAACCAAAAATAGAAGTAACAACAGATGGAGCTGATAACTTTGTAATACATGCAACTGACGAACAAGGATTACAAAAAGTAGAATTTATAATAAATGAAGATGAAAAATACATGTTAACATTAGACGGAAGAACAGAACTAGAATATGCTTATCCATTACATGATGGAGAGAATAGGCTTGAAATAATAGTATATAATATAAATGATATAAGTGAGACATCAAAAGTACTAGTTAATAAATAAAAAAGACCTCCTACTACTATAAATTAGTAGGAGGTTAAATTTTGATAAAGGGGCGCGTCCCCTTAGAAGGGGATTTTAGAATTATGGAAGGCTTTTTTGAAATTATCACATATTTTATTATTTATTCTTTTTTAGGATGGGTAATGGAGTCAATTGTTAGGACTGTATGTGAAAAGAAATTAATTAATACAGGTTTTTTACATGGACCTGTTTGCCCAATTTATGGAATTGGTGCAATTATCATGCTTTTATTTTTAGATAATTTTGAAAATAAACCTATTTTATTGTTTTTTATTGCAATAGTTATTTTGACTTTTTGGGAGTATATAGTTGGAGTATTATTAGAGAAGATATTTCATACAAAGTATTGGGATTATTCAAAGCAAAAATTTAATTTCCAAGGAAGAATCTGTTTAACAAATTCTGTATGTTGGGGAGTATTGGGAGTTTTATTTGTAAAATATATACATCCATTTATAAGATCAATAATATCAAAAGTAGATGCATCACTTATGCATTATATTATAAGTATAGTGCTAATTGTTATGTTAGTTGATATGATTGTAAGTATTATAAAAATAAAAAATATAAAATCAACATTAGAGCAAATTGAAAAATTAAATAAAGAGATAAAAGATAAGCTAAAAGAAATAAGAGCTATGAAGAAAGACAAAGAAAAAATAACATCAATAGAAAATATTCAACAATTGGTAGAAAAGTTAAAAAAGAAAAGAAACAGAACAATTTTACATTTGTATAGAAATGTATATAGGTTAAAGAAAGCATTCCCAGATATCAATACTAAAGAAATAACAGAAGTATTAAATAAAAAAATAGAAACTATTAAATATAAACAAAAAAGAAAAAAGATGTAAAAACACTTGAAATAAAATAAATCTTTTGTATATAATGAGTTTATAATAATAAACGGAGGAAAAAATGGTACAAGAAATTTATATAATAGATGATGATGATTCTTCAATATTTATATTTAGAGAATTATTTAAAAATGATAAAGAATATAAATTTATAAGTGTAAAAACTGAAGATATAGATATTGCATTAAAGAGTATACCAGCACTGATTGTTATTAACGAAGATGCAATAGATAGAGATGTAGTTGATTTATGTAGAAAAATCAGAAAAGACGAAGATAATACAATTACACCTGTTATTGTAGTTTCTTCAAAATCTGATAAAGAACATAGGATGAGGATCTTACAAGAGTCAGTAGAATATTTTATAAAGAAACCAGTTGATGAACAATATTTATACTATACTGTAAAAAATTTGAATAGACTTTTAGCTAGCAATAGAAGAATTAGTCCTTTAACAGGATTACCTGGAAATGTTCAAATACATGCAGAATTAAAGAAGAGAATATCAAGAAAAGAAGCTTTTTCTGTTTTATATATAGATTTAGATAATTTTAAAGCATATAATGATGTATATGGATTCTTAAAAGGTGATGAAATAATAGAATTTACAGCACAAACAATATTAAATTCAATACATACAGGAGAATTAAATGACACATTTGTAGGACATATAGGTGGAGATGATTTTGTTGCAATAATTCCGGGAGTTGATTGTGATAAGAAATGTCAAGAGATAATGACACTTTTTGATAGTGAAGTAGGAAAGTTCTTTACTGAAGAAGATCTAGAAAAAGGATATATAGAAGTAGCTAATAGAAGAGGAATAATAGAACAATTCCCATTAACATCAGTATCAATAGGTGTTGTTGTAGCTGATGTAGGAAGATTTCATAATATTCTTGAAATAGGTGAAGTTGGAGCACAAGTAAAGCATGCTGCTAAATCAGTAATGGGAAGTAGCTATGCAGTAGATAAAAGAACTAATTAAAAATAAGAATAAAACATTAAATTCCTAATATAAATATAATAAATATATTTATATTAGGAGTTTTTTAAATGGTTTTGATAAATAAGAAAAGAATAAAAATTATGGTGTCATGTGTTCTAATTAGTCTATTAGTATTTTCTATTCAAATAGGTAATACAAAAAATGATACAACAAATACAAATGAAAACAATAGTGCAATAGCGACAACTTCAACGCCTGTTTCAGATAAGACTGTTGTGTTGGATGCTGGCCATGGAGTACCTGATGAAGGAGCACAAAGTTCATCACGGGACTACTGAAGCTGAAACGAATTTAAAAATAGCCTTAAAGGTACAAAATTTATTAGAGCAAAGTGGATGTACAGTTATTTTAACAAGATCAGATGAAAATGCAATATATGATTTAGATAGTAAAACATTAAAACAGAAAAAAATATCTGATATTCATAATAGAGTAAAAATAGGCAATGAAAGTTCGGCAGATATCTTTGTATCTATTCATTTAAATAAAATCCCACAACAGCAATATTATGGATGGCAATGTTTTTATAAAAGTGGAAATGACGAAAGTAATAAATTGGCAAAAAAATTACAAGAGAATTTGAATAAATCGATACAAAAAGAAAATAAAAGAGTAGCTATGAAATTAGATACAGTATATATTATGAAACATGTAGAAATACCCATTTCAATTGTTGAATGTGGATTTTTATCAAATCCTGAAGAAGAAAAACAATTACTAGAAGATAGTTATCAAAATAGACTTGCATGGGGAATTTATAGTGGAATTATTGACTATTTTTATGATGATTAATTAAAACAAAAGTTGAATTATGTTAATTAATATGATAAAATATAATAGAAAGAAGTTTTTGCAATACGATATAATAAGGAGGTTTTCATATGCAGAAGGCAAACTTTGATGAAGGACAGAAGGAAATGTTAGAGGCTTATTTTATAATAGGTAATAAAATGATAACATTTTCTAATCGGAAGAAAGTAACTCGTGAAGAATTCAAAGCATTCTGGAAAAATGAAAAAGGAGAATGGATGATGTTGACAGCAGATGACTTTTGCTGGTTCAATCCAGACTTCAAGGACTTTCTGTTTGCAGACGGTAATTACATTTTCAGGGAAGAAATGCCAAAAGAAGTAGTAGAATTACTTGATAGTAATTGCTAAAACTACAGTTAGATCGTATGAAAATAAAAAAGGAGATTGTATCTCCTTTTTTTGTTTTCTAATTAAATAATATAACTTAATTGACAAGAAAGGTTATTTGTTGTAATATGATTTTAGGAGGAAAAGATATGGATAAAAAAGCAAAGGAAAAAAAGGTTAGACAAGAGTTCATGAGAAGTACAAAACAAGCTGCTAGACCCATAGTTGAAAAAAGAAGAGCAGAACTTGCTAAAAGAGGAAAAGTATTATCAAGAGAAGAAGAAAATAAAATAATAGAAAAAGTAGCAAAAAAAAGAAAAAGAGAAATATTGACTAGAGGATTCTTTGCTGCTATAGGACTTTCTGTAGGAGTAGGAGTTGGAGCTACAGGAACAAAATTACTTAATGAAGCACAAAATAAAGGAATAACACAAGGTGAAAGTACAATTAATATAGATGTTGAAAAAGCTGAAAAAGACATAAATGTAAAAGCTAGCAAAGAAAGTCAAAAACAAATCTTTTATAATGGGGTTCGTGTAGACTTAAATGAACAAGAGAATGAAATAAAACAAAATATTAAACGAGATCTAGAACAATTAAAAACACAAGAAGATGTGTTAGGATATATAAAAAATATGTATCTTCAAGAATATAACAGAAGTAATGGTACAAAATATACAGAAGACGATATAAAACTTTATAAAGATATTTCTGATGTTAATGTGTATCAAGATAAGGCTCAAAATGGAGATGAAATTTTAAGATCAGAATATGGTTCTGCAGGATATGAAAAAGGGGTATATACAATAGAAATACAATCAGAAAGCGGATTACAAAAACAAAAAATTGCAAGAGACGAAGATGATAAATGTGTTAGAGTTTATACTGCTGATGAAACAGTAGAAGAATACACAGAAAATGAGGCTTCAAAATTAGGAGAAGTAATTGCTTCTGGAACAGATTATGCTATATCAATGGGAAAAGACAATGCTATAAGTGTAGATAATACATATTCAGAAAGACTAGTAAATGCTATTGCAGATTATAAAAATAAAAAAATAGAAAGAATAGTCAATGGAGAATATAATACAATTGATAATGATCAAACTCAAACAGAGAGATAATAACATTATATAAAATAATAGTATAAAATTTCCACTTCTTGCTAACAATATGTGTAAAACATATTTGCAAGGAGTGGAATTTTTTTGAAACAAGAAAAAGTATTAAAAATAAATGGTACACAAATAGACAAAAAACAATTAGAAAGTCATTTAGAAAAAATAGCTTCAAATCATAGTTTGAGTAGAAAGTCAGAAAAAAGTACTTATCCAATACCACATATGTTAGAAAGTTTTAAAATAATACAAGATGTATACTATTTGTTAAATGAACACTTGAAATTAGGAATAGGAATACATCCAGCAGGAGAATGGTTATTAGATAATTTATATATTATAGAGCAAACAGTAAAACAAATTCAAAAAGAAATGACACTGAAAAAATATACAAATTTTGTAGGAATATCAAATGGACAATATAAAGGATTTGCTCGTATATATGTGCTTGCATCAGAAATAATTGCTTATACAGATAATAAGATAACTAAAAAAGATTTAGAAGATTTTTTGACTAGTTATCAGACTAAAAAAACTTTGAGCATGGAAGAAATATGGAATATAGGAACATTTTTACAAATAGCTATAATAGAAAATATAAGAGAAGTATGTGAAAGAATATATAGTTCGCAAATACAAAAATATAAAGCAGAAAATATAGTAGAGAGATTAGTTGAAAATAAACAAAAATCTGATGCGGTTTTTAAAATATATAATAAAGAAACATTTACAAGAATATCAACAAATGATATGAAATATCCATTTATAGAATATATGTCATATATACTAAAAAGATATGGTAAAAAAGGATATAGCTATTTGAATAGTTTAGAGGAAGCAGTAGAGATGACTGGAACTACAGTTTCAGATGTTATAAAGAAAGAACATTTTGACATTGCAGTAAGAAAAGTATCTATTGCAAACAGCATAATGAGTATTAAAAGAATACAAAGAATAAATTTCCTAGAAGTATTTGAAAAGGTAAATGGAGTTGAAGAATTATTAAAACAAGATCCAGCAAATGTATATGAAAATATGACAAATAAAACAAAAGAATACTACAGAAATAAAATAAAAGAATTGTCTAGACAGACAAAGATATCAGAAATTTATATAGCAAGAAAAATATTAGAAATATCAAATCAAAAGGAAAAGGGAACAAAAGAATCCCACATAGGATACTATCTAATAGATAAAGGATCAGAAGAACTTTATAAAATATTAAATTATAAATCAAGAAAAGAAATTAATTAAAAACAAACTTTAAGCTAAAAAAATAGGATTTATGGAAATTTGCTATTATTATTTCATTAGGAATTACCAAATTATTAAATGTAAAAAACCAAAATAATTGGTTATATATTATTAATTTTATTCTATTTTTAATTCCTTCATCAGAAATAGTGATTCAAGTTATACAATATATATTAAGTAAAATAGTAAAACCTAAAATAATACCTAAAATAGATTTTTCGAATGGAATAGATGAAGAAAATAGTACAATGGTAATTATTCCAACTATTATTAATTCAAAAGAAAAAGTTCAAGAGTTAATGAAAAAATTAGAAGTATATTATTTAGCAAATAAATCAGAAAATTTATATTTTACATTATTGGGGGATTGTACACAAAGTAGTAGAAAAGAAGAGAGTTTTGATGCAAAAGTAATAAAAGAAGGAGAAAAATTAACAAAAGAACTAAATAAAAAATACAAAACAAAAGATGGTATGTTACCAATTTTTAATTTTATATATAGAGAAAGAGTATGGAATGAAAAAGAAGGTTCTTATTTAGGATGGGAAAGAAAAAGAGGAATGATTAATCAATTTAACGAATACTGCCTGGGAAATATATCAAATCCTTTTAAAACAAATACTTTAGAGGCAAATAGAGAAGAACTAGAAAATTCAAAAATAAAATATATTATAACTTTAGATGCTGATACAGATCTTATTTTAAATTCGGCCTTTGAACTTGTTGGAACAATGGCACATATATTAAATAGACCTATAATAAGTGAAAAAACAAATACGGTTATAGAAGGATATGGAATGATACAACCAAGAGTTGGAATAAATCTTCAAATAAGCTATAAAAACTTATTTACAAAGATTTTTGCAGGTTCTGGAGGTATAGATTCTTATACAAATGCTATTTCTGATATTTATCAAGATAATTTTCAAGAAGGCATTTTTACAGGGAAAGGAATTTACAACTTAAAAGTATTTTCAAAAGTTTTATCAAAAGCTATTCCAGAAAATACAGTATTAAGTCATGATTTATTAGAGGGATGTTATTTAAGATGTGGATTGGCGTCAGATATTATGGTTATGGATGGATATCCAACTAAATATAATAGCTTTATTAATAGACTTTCACGATGGATTAGGGGAGATTGGCAGATTACAAAGTGGCTAAATAAAAGTAGTAATCTTAATTTACTTTCTAAATATAAAATATTTGATAATCTAAGAAGAAGTTTATTAGAAATAAGTATAATACTAGCGATGTTATATGTTAATGTTATAGGAATTTTATATCAGACTAATATATATCAAATGATTCTTATATTAACCATTATTGCTATTTTTCCATATATATTAGAATGTATGAATTTACTTATATTTAAAAAAGAAGGAGAACAAAAACAAAAAACTTTTACACCTAAAATTTCGGGATTTAAGGGAGCTTTTTTTAGAGCAATTATAACATTTGGATGTTTGCCATATAAGGCATATATATCAGCCAAAGCTATTATAAAAACATTATATAGAACTAAAATATCACATAAACACTTATTGGAATGGACAACTTCTGAAGAAGCGGAAAAACAAGCTAAATCTGACTTGATTTCTTATTATAATCAGATGGCATTTAATGTAATTATAGGAGTAATTGCAATAGGATTGGCTTTTTTAAAACAAAATATTTTTGGAAGTCTTATAGGAATTTTATGGTTTGTTATACCATGTATTATGTGGTATATAAGCAAAGAAGAAAATAGAAAAGATGCATTAGAGCTATTAAATAATAATGAAAAACAATATGTATTAGACATAGGAAGAAGAACTTGGGGATATTTTGAAAAGTATCTAACTGAAGATAATAATTATCTTATACCAGATAATTATCAAGAAGATAGAAAAAACAAAATTGTAAAAAGAACATCATCAACTAATTTAGGTTTATCTTTATTAGCTATAATTTCGGCATATGATTTATTGTATATAGATTTATTTCATGCTATAAAACTATTAGAACAGGTAATCCTATCAATAGACAGTTTGCAAAAATGGAATGGACATTTATATAACTGGTATAATATTGAAACAAAAGAACCACTAATTCCAAGATATGTATCTACTGTAGATAGTGGTAATTTTATTGGATATTTATTTGTTACTAAAATGTTTTTAGAAAATTTAATTAATTATCCTAATCAAGAAAATATAGAGGTAGATAAAACAAGATTAAAAAATTTAGTAGAAATTATTGAAAATATGATAAACTCTTGTGACTTTTCTGTTTTGTATAGTAAAGAACAACAAATCTTTTCAATAGGATTTAATATAGAAGAAAATAAGCTTACAGATTCTTATTATGATTTACTAGCGTCAGAAGCAAGACAAGCAAGTCTTGTTGCAATAGCTAAAAAGGATATTCCAGCAAAGCATTGGAGTTATTTAAGTAGGACTTTAACAACTTTAGGAAAATATAAAGGTTTAGTATCTTGGTCAGGTACAGCATTTGAATATTTAATGCCTAATATTAATATTCCAAGATATAAAGGAAGTCTTCTAGATGAATCGTCTAAATTTTTAATAATGAGCCAAATGGAATATGCCAAAAAACTAAATATACCATGGGGAATTTCAGAAGCCGCTTTTAATTTAAGAGATTTTCATTCGAATTATCAATATAAAGCTTTTGGAATACCATGGTTGGGTTTAAAAAGAGGGTTAGCTGATGAGCTTGTTGTTTCTAGTTATGGTAGTATACTTGCAATATCAGACGTACCTAAAAAAGAAATAGAAAATTTAAAAAAATTAGAACAAAATGGTATGTATGATAAATTTGGATTTTATGAATCAATTGATTATACACCAGAAAGAGTTGAAAAAGGAAAGAATTTTAGTGTTGTCAAAACATATATGGCACATCATCAAGGATTAATACTACTTTCTATAAATAATTTAATGAATAATAATATTTTACAAAAAAGGTTTATACAAAACCCTGAAATAGAAGCTGTAAGTATTTTGCTACAAGAAACAATGCCAGAAAAATCAATAACAACAAAAGAAGATAAAGAAAAAGTAGAAAAATTGAAATATAAAGATTATGAAAATTATATAGAAAATAAATATACAAAAATAGATGAAAAATTAATAAGAGGAAATGTAATAT
>CAKPRW010000057.1 GCA_934183045.1 uncultured Clostridia bacterium | reverse complement strand
TTATAATGTACTTAATGATATATTAGCAGATATGCGTCATGAACTTTCTGAACAGAATAAAAAACAGGAATATCATCTTCAATGTATAAAACAAGATGACATTTTTATAAAATCTTTAGTAGGAACTATTAGTTTATCAATCTTTGTTGATGTATTTGATAAATTTACCCCATTAACAAATGATAGATTTTTAGCATGTGTATATGGCGGAACTATAATAGGACTGCGGAACAGCACTCTTGTTTAAAGTATCATCATCGACAGGTGGAAGTGATCTAATAAGTTATATTGCAAAAAAATATAGACCTAGTATGGAACTGGGAAGTACAGTAATAATGATTGATTCTATCATTGTAGTATTAAACATTATTTTCTTGAAAGAAATAGAAATAGGCCTATATTCAGCAATTGCAATTTATTTAATGGGAAAAATAATAGATATATTATTTGAAGGAATATATTTTACAAAATTACTATTTATAATTTCAGAAAAAAGCGAACAAATTGCAGAAGTTATAGGGGAAAAAATAAAAAGAGGAGCAACAGGAATATATGGTAAAGGTATGTTTAGTAATGAGAATACATTAATATTAATGTGTGCTGCATCAAGAAGAGATATAACAAAAATAAAACAAGAAACTAAAAAAATAGATCCAAATAGTTTTATTATAATTACTAACTCTAGAGAAGTAGTAGGACTAGGATTTAAAAATGAACAAATTGAATAAAAGAAAAATGAACTCAAGTTATTAATATTTATGCTCAATATTTTGAGTTAAATAAATTTTGTAATAAGTTGAGTTCATTAAATTTATTGTTCAATATTATTATCTTTAATATTTTTTCTTGATCTTATATTATAGTTACCTTCTTGTTCAGCTAATTTATTGAATACCATAGAAATAAATTTCCTTTTAGCATCCATGTCTGTTTTTGCATCTGGAATATTTTCCAAATAATATTTAATACATTTTTTAATAGATTTTTCAAATGCAATTTGTTGAGTGATATCATCAAAGGAACTCTTTTTTATAGGATCTTTTTTATCATTACATTTTTCTTTTAATTTACGAATATCATTTATAAAATTTTCTCTGCTACTATTATCAATTACATTTTGAATTGAACCGGCAATTTTAAAAGATGAATTTGGATCTTGTGGATCATAATAAGAGTTTATTTTTTTAATCTTTTCATTAAGTTCGTCTTGAGTAATTTCCTGATCATGAGATAATAAAAGTAAAAAATTGCCTCCACCATAATCAATTAAAAAAGAATCATCACCTGAAAATGTAAATAAATTATTAGAGAAATTTTTATCAGATAGTAGATCCGTAATTAATTTATTTGTTTTCATCATCCTATCATCTGTTGCGTGGTGACCATAAGCAGTATTAGATGGTTTAATTCCAGACATACTAATGAACACAGCCTGATAATTAGAATTGTTTTTACAAATTTGATTAGCTAAATATTGTTTTAAATAGGATTTATTAAACAAATTGTTATCTTTATTTTTAGTTAGTGTATACATCAATGAATTCATAAAATCATACATTTTAGTTAACGTTTCGTCGTCTAAGTTTTCTATTGAAAAGTCGTCATCAGTTAAAAAACGATGAACTAAATATGTCAGATCAGAATCAGCAGAGATATAGTTATCCTCCTCAAAACTATCTTCATCAGACTCAAGAGAACTTGAATTATCATTATGTTTATAAAATGTATCATGTTCTAAAGTATTTATAAAAGTGTTAAGCATAAAAAACATTTCTTTTTTATAATCTTGTATGTCATATATAAATTTATCTGATGGACGAATATTTGATAGATAGTTTTCTATTGCATTACTGATATAACAACTTAATACTTCCCAATGGCTTAAATTTTCTTTGTCAAATTCATTTAAATCACGTATATTTTTTTGTTCAGATACATGTTTTTCCGTCATTTTCTCTAATTCTCTTACATTATCAGTCTTTGAGTCTAAAACACTAGAGGTAATAGAAATTGATAATGGTGATAAAAATTCTATTAATTTTGCATTAATTATTTCATTATATCTATTTAAATCTTCCTCATTTATAAGTTTAGGAATTATAATGTTAAAATTATGAGAATCCATTTTATTTACTATTGTTTTTTGAGGTAATGTAGCTAAAATGATGTCTTGAAGTTTCTTTAAAGTATTTTGAAAAGCTTCATCACCAAATAGTAATTTAATTTTGTCAATATCAATAACACTTGCGTTAAGATAAGACAAATTATCAGTTTCAGAGGTTTTGTGCAATTGAACCTCTATTGCTTTCAGGGTTTTATCAAGCTGACTAAGCTTTTGGTTAAATGAATTTATATCTTGCAAAGCATCTTTCTTTTCTGAATCGGGAAGAATTACAACTGTTTCATCTCCGCCAACTCTAGAGAGAAGCGCATTACTTGCAAAGGATTCTTTTAAAAGTTTATGACCAATAGCTAGTGCTTTGTCACCAACAACATTTCCAAAAGAATTATTTATTTTTTCTAGCTTGTTAAAGTCAGCATACATAAGAGAAAATAGTCTATCAGTGCTATCAAAATAATTCAAGAATATATTTCTATAATATTCTTTTGAATAAACTTTAGAATCTGGAAAATCTGGATATATAAAACTCGAAAGATTCTGTTTTTGCATATTCAATTTGTTTATTAAAATATTACTGTTAGTATTCATAAAACCTCCTCATAATATTATAAAACAATTATCCGCGCAAGTCAAGCTATAACAAGATTTGGAAGATTATAGTATTTAATATAATATATTTTTTTATAATATTAATATTACAAAAAAATATATTAAAAAATAGAAGAAATATGTTATAATAAAGGCAGATATTATGAAGGGAAGAAAAACATGAAAGAACAAAGTTACATTTTAAAAAATATTAAATCATTTGAATTAAGAGATATATTTGAATGTGGACAATGTTTTAGGTGGAATAAACAAGAAGATGGAAGCTATATAGGAATATTTGGCAAAAATGTATTAGAGGTAAAAAAATTAGGTAGTGATGTAATATTTAAAGGAATTTGCCAAGATGATATAGAAAAAGTTGTTAGAGAATACTTTGATTTAGAAAGAGACTATGAAAATATAAAAAAGGAATTATCTAAAATAGATGATAATATGAAGAAAAGTATTATATATGGTGAAGGAATAAGAATCTTAAACCAAGATTTATGGGAAACAATAATTTCTTTTATTATATCTGCAAATAACAATATTCCTAGAATAAAAGGAATTATTGAAAGATTATCTGAAAAATATGGAGAAAAGATTGAATATAAAGGAGAAACATATTATACTTTTCCAACACCAGAACAATTAAAAAAAGTAACAGTAGAAGAATATAGAAAATTAGGATTAGGATTCAGAGATGTAAGATTATATGAAACAACACAAATGATATTAAACAAAGACATTGATTTGAAAAAATTAGAAAATAATCCTAATACTACAGAAGTAAGAGAAGAATTACTTAAATTGTCAGGTGTAGGACCAAAAGTCGCGGATTGTATTTTACTATTCTCAACATTAAAAAGATTTGAAGTGTTTCCAATTGATGTATGGGTAAGAAGAGTTATGAATGATTTATATATACACAATGAAGATGAAACAAAAGTAAATAAAAAAGAAATAGAAAAAATTGCACAAGAAAAATTCGGACAACTAGCTGGATTAGCACAACAATATCTATTTTATTGGAGAAGAGAAGCCTAAAGAATTATAAAATATATGTTTTAAAGAGGGATCAAATGGGACTACGAATTATATATGGAAAACCAGGAAGTGGAAAGAGCGAATACTGTTTTTCTGAAATAGCAAATTTAATAAAAAGCGAGGAAAAAATATTTATAATAACTCCTGAACAATTTTCATTTACAGCTGAGAGAAAATTAATGGATGCAGTAGATTCAAATGCAGTAATAAATGCAGAAGTAATTACTCTAAGTAGAATGGCACATAGAGTATTAAATGAAATTGGTGGAACGGAAAACAAAAACTTATCAAAATGTGGAAAAGCAATGTTGGTTTATTCAATATTAAATAAATATAAAAAAGATCTTAAATTTCTAGGTAAAACAGATGAAAATATAGAATTGGGAATAAAAACAATTACAGAGTTTAAAAAACATGGAATTACAAGTGAAGATCTAAAAAAAGAAATAGAAAATACTACAGATACATATTTAAAAACAAAACTAAGTGATATGACTTTAATATACGAACAATTTGAAAACAAAATACATGATAGATATATAGAAGAAACAGATATGCTTAACATACTTGCAACAAATTTAGAAAAAGTTGACTTTATAAAAAATAGTATTATTTATATAGATGAATTTTCTGGTTTTACTCAACAAGAATATGAGGTTATAAAAAAATTATTAAACATAGCTAAACAAGTAAATATTACTATTTGTATAGATAATTTGAATCCAGGAATTAATCCTGATACAGATATATATTATTCTAATAAAATTACATTATACAAATTAATTGATTTAGTAAATGAAAACAATTTTAAATTAGAAGAACCAGTATTTTTAAATAAACAATATAGATTTAAAACAACAGAACTAAAATATTTAAGTGATAACTTTTATAGTATAAAATCCACAAAATATGCAAAAAATGTGGATAACATTAAACTATTTTTAGCAAAAAATCCATATTCAGAAATAGAAAATGTTGCAAAACAAATTAGTAAATTAGTAAGAAATGAAAAATTAAGATATAAGGATATTTCAATTATTACAAAAAATATAGAAACATATTCATCTTTAGTTAGGACTATATTCTATAGATATGAAATACCTGTATTTATTGATGAAAAAAGAGATTTGAATCAAAATATTATAATTCAATATATTTTAAATATCCTAGAAATTATAAGTAAAAATTTTTCAAAAGAAGCGGTTTTTAGTTATATAAAATTAGGATTTTGTAATATAGAAAAAGACGAAATATTTAAGTTAGAAAAATATTGTACTAAATGGGGAATTAAGCAAGCAAAATGGAAAAAAGATTTCAAGTATGAACTAGACAATGAAAATAAAAAACAAGAGGTTGAAAGATTTAATGAGCTAAGAAAGGAAATTATAAA
This sequence comes from uncultured Clostridia bacterium, assembly GCA_934183045.1. Classification (GTDB taxonomy): domain Bacteria; phylum Bacillota; class Clostridia; order TANB77; family CAG-508; genus CAG-269. Next base: position 4,528 of record CAKPRW010000057.1, on the reverse strand, counting down.
TCCATTAATTGAATTGCAAGAAAAAATAAAAGAAGAAAAAACAGCAACAAATATTACAAAATGTTTATATGAATTTATTAAAACACAAAATTGTATATCAATAATTCAAGATAAAATAAAAGAACTTGAGAGATTAAATTTTGTTGATTTAGCAAATGAATATAAAGAAAGTTATAAGATATTAATAGATATATTAGACGAAATAGTATTAATATTTGGAGATGAGAAAATTTCAATAGATCAATATAGTAAAATACTAAAAATAGGACTAAAAAATAGTGGGTTAGGAAAAATACCGGGAACACAAGACCAAGTTATATTCGGAGATATAGATAGATCAAGAAGTCATAAGGTAAAAAATGTATTTATAATAGGGTTAAATGATGGTAGTTTTCCAAGTGTTAACAAAGACGAAGGATTTTTCAATGATTTAGATAGAGAAAAGTTGAAAGAAGATGGACTAGAACTTGCTAAAGGAACATTAGAACAGTTATATGAAGATAATTTTAATATATATAAAGCATTTACTACAGCTGAAGAACAAATTTATTTATCATACACGTCAACTGATAGTGAAGGAAAATCTTTAAGGCCATCAATATTTATTAATAAAATTAAAAAGATTTTTCCATTATTAGAAGAAAAAAGTGATTTAATAAATAAGAAATATGAATTGATTAATCTAAATACTACATATGAGGAATTGATAGAAAATATTTCTAGACTAAACAATGGAGAGAATATAGAAAAAGTATGGTATGAAGTATATAAGTATTATGGCAACCAAGAAAAATGGAATGAAAAATTAGAACAAGATATAGAAGGCATATCATATACTAACTTACCAAAAGATATAAAAAAAGAAAATATTGATAAACTATATGGAAACACATTAAAAACAAGTGTATCCCAATTAGAAAGATATAGAAGCTGTCCATTTTCATATTATTTACAATATGGATTAAGACTAAAAGATAAAGAAGAACTAAAAATTCAAAGTTTTAATACAGGTTCTTTTATGCACGAGACAATCGATGAGTTTTTTAAGTATATAAAAGAGGAAAAAATCTTATTAACAGAAATTGAAGAAAAGCAAATTTCTGAAATTGTATCTGATATTATTGATAAAAATTTAGAATTGAGTAAAAATTATATATTTATAGCAACAGCTAAATATAAAGTTTTAGTAAGAAGACTAAAAAGGATTGTAAGCAAAGCACTAAAATATATTATACAAACCATAATATATAGTGATTTTTCAATAGAGGGAACAGAAATAGAATTTGGAAATAAAGGGAAATACAAACCAATAATATTAGAATTAGAAAATGGAAAAAGAGTAGAGATAATAGGAAAAATTGACAGAATAGATACTGCAAAATCAGAAGAGGGAAAGTATTTAAGAATTATAGATTATAAATCATCAGCAAAAAATATAGATTTAAATGAAGTATATGCAGGTTTACAAATTCAATTACTAACATACACAGATGCAATCTGTAAAACAGAAGATATTTTACCAGCTGGTATATTCTACTTCTCTTTATTGGAGCAAATGGTAAAGGCAGATAAAAAAATATCTGATGAAGAAATAGAAGATATGATTAGAAAAAATTTTAGAATGAAGGGACTAATATTAGCAAATGTTAAAGTTATAAAAATGAATGATAATACTCTAAAGACAGGTAGCTCAAAATTAGTACCAGCAGCAATTACAAGTACAGGAACAATTAACGAAAAATGGACAAATGGAGTAAATGAAGAGCAATTTAAAACTTTACAAGATTATATAGATAAGACTATAAAAGATATTTCAAAAGAAATTTTTAGTGGAAAAATTGATTTGAAACCATATAATAAAAAAGGAAAAACACCTTGTGAATATTGTTCATATAAAGCAATATGTGGGTTCAATACAAGATATAAAGATAATGAATACAACTATATTGATAAAAAATCGAAAGATGATATAATAACCCTTATGAAAAAAGAGATTAATTAGTGTGAAAGGTGTAAAAATGGATTTATCAAATAAAAATGTAATACATGTTAAGAAAAATGGAATTGAATATTTACAATTTAGAAAATTACTAGAATATTCAGAAATTATTACACATGCTTATTCTTTAGGAATAGACATGAACTTTAGAACTGCAAAGACCAATAAAGAAAAATTACCAGAAGATCAATTAGAAAAAGCATTAAACAATTATGAAAGATTAGGAAATTCTATTGGGATAGAACTAAAACACATAGCAAAGCCGAATCAAAAACACACAGATAATGTGCAAATAGTAAATAAAAAAATATTAGCAGATGAACCGGATTTTAATTTAGAAAAATATAATCAAACAGATGGGCTGATTACAAATAAGCCGGGGATTGCTCTAGGATCAACTAATGCAGATTGTATCTTAATATATATTTTTGATCCTATAAAAAGAGTAATAGCAAATATACATTCAGGTTGGAGAGGAACATTTCAAAAAATAGGAGAAAAAGCAGTCAAAAAAATGATTAACGAATATGATTGCAATCCACAAGATTTAATTGTATGTATGTGTCCAAGTATTAGAAAATGTCATTTCGAAGTAGGAGAAGAAGTTGCAACAGAATGTAAAGATATATTTGAATACACAGGAAAAATGGATGATATAATGGAAAAGACTTCAGAGGACAAATGGCATATAGATACAATATTAGTAAACAGAATATTATTCAAAAATTTAGGGATAAAAGAAGAAAATATAATAGATAGTGGTTTATGCAGTGTATGCAATTCTGATATAATACATTCATATAGAGTAGAAAAAGAAGGTTACGGATTATCAACAGCACTAATTGAATTGAAATAATAATTATAAAAAGGTAGGACTAATATATGGATTCAAAAGAAGAAATTCAAAAAATGAGAAAAACAAATATGAGAATATTTCCAATATACAAGAAGATATCATGGGATTATTTATTTTACTACACTATAGATTTTTTATTTTTAACACAAATAAAAAATATTAGTGCAGCAAATGTTGTATTGGCAAATTCAATTTATTACTTTTTAAATTTGATATTACAAGTACCAGTAAGCATATTTGTAGAATTTTTTGGAAGAAAAAATAGTATAATCAATCATAGCAAATCTGCTTAATTGTTTTTATATGGTTGTTATTATGCTTACAAGAGGATTTCCAGATTTACTTTTTGCATATTTTATTTCAGCAATAGCAGCTTCTATAAAGGATATTGCAGAACCAGGTTTATTAAATTCATCAATACCTCCATCTAAATACAAAAGCAATATATTTTCAAAAATTAATGCAAAAGGGGCCTCAGGATATTATGTATTAGATGGAATATCAAAAGTAGTAGCAGGATTTCTGTTTGGAATTAACGCATATTTACCAATTATTTGTTCTTTAAGTATTTTGATTATAGCTTCAATTTTATCAATGTGCTTTATAGAACCAATTAAAACCAAGAAAAAAACAGAAAGTCAATTAATAGAAAAAGAACAACTAAAAGATATAAAGGATGGTTTTATATTTATATTAAAATCAGAAAGATTGAAAGCATTAATTTTATCAGCAGCACTTATTACTTCATTATTAGAAATTTTATCAGATTATAATGTAAGTTTATTGCAAGATTTACAATTGTCATCTTTTACAATAGGTATAATAGCGGCTGTTGGTACTTTGATTAGTGCAATCTCAGCTAAAAAGGAAGAATTATTTAATAAAAAATTAAAGAATAAACTATTAGTTTGTATTGCATTAGCGATTTCAATAACTTGTATAATTCAGGGAGTATGTGCTCTGAAAGCAGAAGAATATACATTTTTTATTGGAATTATAATTTTAGGACAAGGCATAGGAACTTGTATGAATGGATTATATTATACAATTATAGATAAATATTTAAGAAATTTTGCTAATAAAGATATAGATACTAAAATTTTTGCAGCCAATAACTTATTTGTAGGAATTGCAAATTTTGCGAGTGGTGTAGTAGCATCTTTTATATTAGACAAAACAACAACAGCAAAAGGACTAATAATAATAGGAATAGCATTTACAATTTTATACATATTGATGGGAATATATATGAAAAATAGAGTGGGATTAAAACCAGAAGAATACTCAAAAGAAGAAAGAAAATATGACGAACAAAAAATAAGTTAAAGGAGATATTAAATGATAATTCCAAATAAGTTAAAAAAAGGTGACACAATTGGAGTGATTGCACCATCAAATCCAATAATAGGAGATAATATAGAGGAAATAAAGAAAGCAAAAGAAATTGTTGAAGCAGATGGATTTAAAGTTAAATTTTCAAAAAATTTATTTTCTAATACAAATGGATATAGTGGAACAGCTAAAGAAAAAGCAGAAGATATCAATAATATGTTTGCAGATGAAGAAATAAAAATGATATGGTGTGCAAAAGGTGGAAATAATTCGAATAGTACATTTGAGTACTTAGATTTTGAAACTATAGCAAATAATCCTAAAATTATTTGTGGTTACAG
>CAKPRW010000056.1 GCA_934183045.1 uncultured Clostridia bacterium | reverse complement strand
GTATATGTATATGTTTTTTTGTCAGCACTTAATGTCCATGACTTCTTTGTTGGTTTTAGAGCCTCATTTGAAATTAATTTTACTGTTACTGTATTATTATTGTTTAATACATACTGTACTGTTACTTTTGGTGCTATTCTATCAATTTGATTAATATTAATTTGAATTTTTGATTCATTTCCCCATTTGTCTGCAAATGTTGTTGTATAATTTGCATTGTCTTTAAATTCATAACTATATGTTAATTTATCAGAACTTAATTTCCATGATTTTTTTGTTGCACTTAGTTCTTCATTTGATTTAACTGTTGCTTTTACAGTATTATTTGTCGCAGAATATTCATAACTAATTTCTAGTTTTGGTCCTGTTTTATCAATTTGTGTAACATTTATTGTTATACTTGATTTGTTTCCCCACTTATCTTCAAATGTTGTTGCGTATTTTGTGTTATCTTTAAAGACATTTGTATAACTTAATTTGTCTTTACTTAATGTCCATGATTTTTTTGTTGCTCCCAATACTTTATCTGATTTTACAGTTGCTTTTACTGTGTTATTACTTGATATATATTGATAGCTTATTTCTAATTTAGGTCCTTTTTTATTAATTTGTGTAACATTTATTGTTATATTTGATTTATTTCCCCATTTGTCTGCAAATGTTGTTGTATATTTTGTGTTATCTTTAAAATCATAAGTATATGTTAATTTATCCTTACTTAAAACCCATGATTTTTTTGTTGCTCCTAGTTCTTCATTTGATTTAACTATTGCTCTTACAGTATTTGTTTCTGCCATGTATTGATAACTAATATTTAATACTGGACCTTTGTCATCAATTTGTGTAACTTTTATTGGGACAGATATCTTATTCCCATTTATATCTTCTAACGTAGTTGTATATGATGTATTTTTCTTAAATTCATATGTATAACTTAATTTGTCTGTACTTAGTTTCCATGAAGCTTTTGTAGCTTTTAATTTTATGTTTGATTTCATTACTGCTGTTACAGTATTCTTAGACTTATTATAACTATATGTTACATTTACAGTTGCAGGCGTATTTTTAGTATTTGCCATTGCAATTGTTGGTAATAATATTATTATAGCAAAAATATATAATATGATTTTTTTGTTCATAATAAATTCATCCCCTTCTATTCTCTTTTATTATAACATTTGTCTTTTTTTCTAATCAAAGGAAAATTATTCCTTTGATTAGAAATTATTTAATTTACAGAATATATATTAAATCCATTTTCTGAATATATCTTTTCAAATTTAATATTATTGTTCGAAAATTCTGTAAGATCTCTACTTGATAATATATATTTTGCATTTAAGTCTTTTACTTGGTTACAATTCAAATTAATTTTATAATGATCTGCTCCCATTAGCTCTAGTTTTGTTTCTTCTTTTACTATATTTATTGTTATATGAGCATATCTATTGTAGATTTCTTTAATCTCTTCATCTTCCATTTTTTCTCCAATTAATGTCTTTATCATTTCAGTATTTGGATAATAATTAGTTGAATTTATCGTTCTTGCTCCATTAGCAGTAATATAGTTTGGTATTGGGAAACCATAGTTATCAACGATCCATAGTGCTTCTTTATCCTCTTTTACAATTTTTTGTACTTCTTGAGCAATAGGCTTTTTGTAAATTATATCTGTTCCCTTAATAATTGGATTTACTGTTACTCCTCCTACTATTGATACAAATATTAATAATGCTATTAATTTATTTTTATTTTCTTCTTTTAAATTAAATAATAGATAGAATGCCACTAATACTATAGCACCAGCTACAAATCCTAATACTGGTCCAGCATATCCTTCTGGAATTTGTTTTATTGAAATACTTAGTATTACTACCGTAAATGCAAATGCTAATATTTTTGCTATATTTTCTTTTAAAATTTTATCATCTTTATTTATATGTCCTAATAAATAAATCATTAAATATGATTGTATTAGTCCTAATACTACTGTTATTCTTTTTGCTTTTACCATATATAGTAATGTAATTTTTGCAAACAATTCATTTGTTTCTACAAATGTCCAAATTGTAAATAGAATTGAAACTAATGTAAGTGGTATGATAAAGCTATATCCTTTTTTATTTCTGATCATGTATATTACTGCTACAATAACTGGTATTGGATAGAAAGATATCATTGTTGACATTTCAGAAGGATTTAACGCTTCTTTATATGGTGTAAATATGTTAAATACATATCCAAATATATTTACTATTCCATCTCCACCTATTTCAAATCTTTTTCCTGGATATGAAGTATTCATTACTGCATTTAATGTTTCACTAGATAATAGATAATATCTAATTCCTAATAATCCCATCGCTAAAATTGTAATAGCAATAATAATTATATCTCTTTTATTTATTTTATATTTTTTTCTATGTTGCCAAATCATCCATACAAATATAGCAAAATATACATATAAAAATGGTATAATCCATGCCAAATAGAATGTAAATATAAATGAAACCCCTGCTATTCCAAATCCTATAGCCGATGCTATTTTTGTCTTCAATTTATCTGTTTCTAAAAATTTATTTATCATTACTAAAGCCAATTGTGCAAATATTAGTAAATCTGGTAAAAAATTTGAATACCACCATTGAACAGCTGGTGCAAATGATATCATTAACATTCCACATAATGATACTAGTTTTTTCTTTTTAGTAATTATCATACAAAATTCAAATGAAACTAACATTAATGCAATCAGTCTTCCATACCACCATAATGATAGTCCAACGTTATTTCCTAATAAATAACCTATTGTAAATGGTTTTCCAATTGTTAGTATGTCTATTACTGGAGCATGTATAACTGTATACATGTCTGTGTCTGTTCCTCTTAAAATTGTACTTGTATATGGTAATTTTTTACCATTATCATACATATTTTGTGATAATGAAAGGGGTGTGTTTACTGCCCATTCATCTGATCTAATAGCTCTTGATTTTCCTATTACTTCTGTTCTCACTTTTTCTTCTGATGGTATATAAACATCATACATATTAATAGAAGAACCAGAATATCCTAATATTACAACTAATAATAAGAATATAATTGAAAGCATATATCTCTTTTTATATATAAATTCATACATTGTTTTTAATGGAATTATAAAATGCATACTTACAAAGAATAACGCACTAGTTACAATGAATGTTCTATCTATTGCCATAGAAGAATATTTTGTTCTAAAAAATCCTATTTCTATTGCAATTGCTACTATTAAACAAATTGCAAAATATAATTCAAGTTTATGTATTATTTTCTTATTATCTTTAAAAAAATTAATTATATCTTCTTTTTTCGGTATATTAATTTTCATTATTTTTATTCCTTTCGATATTTTCCATTTTTTTATTTAATAAAGATATTTCTTGTATTAATTCTCTTGTTTTTGCATTTTCTTGTGATATTCTTAATGTTAAAATGAAGATTAAATAAAATGCAATAAATATAGTTAAGCAAAATACCATATTAGAAGCTACTTCAAATCCTAACATTTTTGATATTGTCTCTATAAAATTTGGAATGCATACTGCAACAATTAACATAGCACTGATAATAATCCAAATAATGCAAAAATTAATTTGTAGTTTTTTCTTTTTTATTTGTTTTACTATTACTAATAAATAGATAAGAACTATAATAACTAAAACTATTCTAAGACTTATTGACATTTTGCTTTTCTTCCTTTCCATCTTATACTGTTTATAATAATTGCAATAGATACTTTTACCATATATGCAACACTATTCCAGACTTTAATAGATGATGTTCCACCTTGTCTTTCATTCATGCTTACTGGTTTTTCTATTACTTTATATCCTTTTTTTATTAGAGCTACTAATGACTCTGGCTCTGGATATTCTACTGGATAATCTTTTGAAAATATTTTTATAACTTCTTTATTTGCTGCTCTAAAACCAGATGTTGGATCTGTAATTGTTTTTCTACAACAAATTTTTATCATTAAAGATATAATATTTTTACCTAATCTTCTCATAAAAGTTGATTGGAATTCACTTTCTTTTCCCTTTATATATCTAGAACCTATACACATATCAGCTTGTCCATTTATTAATGGTTCACAAATTGTTTTTACATAGTTAATATCATGCTGCCCATCCCCATCAAATTGTACTGCTATATCATATCCGTTTTCATAAGCGTATTTATACCCTGTTTGTACTGCTCCACCAATTCCTAAGTTAGAAACTAAATTGACATGATTTAAATTATTTTCTCTTAGTATTTTCAATGTGTTATCTTTAGAAGCATCATTAATGTAAATATAATCAAATTCATCTTGATGTTCTTTAATTTGTTCATATACTTTTAATACATTTTCTTCTTCGTTATATGATGGAATAATAAGTAATATTTTCATTTATTTTTTCCTTTCTTTCTAGATATTTAAATCGCTATAACTTTTTTTATATAATTATTTTACTTTATCTGGTCTTATATCATACTGTGCAGATTTTATACTAAAATTCGGATTGTAATATGGATCTCCCTTTTCGTAAATATCTTTCCATTTGTTTTTAAATTTCTTAATTTCTTCTTGGAATCTAGCTACTTTTTCTGGAGTATCTTCATATCCTCTTGTTTTTGATTCATAATGTGTAACTGTAACAAAAGGATCATATACAATTAATTTACCTGTTTGTCTAATTTTTAAGCAAAAATCTAAATCATTAAATGCAACTGGCATATCTTCTGACATATATCCAACTTCTTCATATGTAGATTTCTTTGCCATCATACAAGCAGCTGTAACCGCACTAAAGTCTTGTATTGTGCTTTCTCTTGCAAAATATCCATGGAAGTGTCTTGGCAATCCTCTAAATAGATGTGTTGCTACATCATCTACTCCAAATACAATTCCAGCATGTTGAATTGTATTGTCTGGGTAAAATAATTTTACTCCTACTGCTCCAACATCTTCTCTTGATGCAAAACCTAACATATCTTCAAGCCAATCTGGAGTTTCTATTTCTGTATCATTATTTAATTGTACTATGAATTCTCCATCACTGTTTCTTACTCCTAAATTAATTATTTTTGAGTAATTAAATCCTTTTTCTTCATATTTTATAACTTTTATTTTATCATTTTTCTCTAATTCTTTATAGTAATCCCATATTTCTTCTGTTTCACTATTATTTTCTACAATTATTATTTCATAATTTTGATATGTTGTTTTTTTCAAAATAGAATCAATACATGTTGTTAATGTTTCTTTTTCATCTTTATTTGGAATAACTATAGATACTTTTGGTGTTCCTTCGAATTCGTATCTTGTTCTATATGTTCCAAGACTTGCACCATGTTCTACTTTTCCTTTTAGTCCCATTCTTTCTAGATGATCTTGTATTGCTGGTATTCCTGCTTCAAATGCATACGGTTTAGATTGTACTTCTGCTTGTGCTGTAGAATTTGGGTGTACTCTCCAATGATATAATACCTTTGGAATGTGTATAATATTTTTTGTATTTTCAGCAACTCTTAATATGATATCAAAATCTTGAGCTCCATCATATTTGCTTCTTTCACCTTCTAATTTGTCCATTAATTCTTTTTTGAACACACTAAAATGACAAATATAATTATTTGCTCTTAAAAAGTCTAAAGAAAAATCTGGTTTAAAATGAGGATTAAATCTTGGTTTATCAAGTGTTGTTATTTTATCCTCATCTGTATATATAAATTCTACCTCTGGATTTTCATTAATACATTTCACAACTTCATATAATGAAAATACTGGTAATAAGTCGTCATGGTCAAATAAAGCTATAAAGTCACCTGTTGCCATTTTTATACATTCATTTGTATTTCCTGCAATTCCTTTATTTTCTCCTAAAAATTTATATTTAATTCTCTCATCTTGTAAATAAATTTCTTCTAATTCTTTATCTTTTTCTGGGCTACCATCTGCTAAACATAGTTCCCAATTTGTATATGTTTGATTTATTAAGCATTCTACTAGTTCTTTAAAAAAGTTGTATGGTGTATTATACATTGGAACTAAAATACTAATTTTAGGATTTATTTTAAATTTAGTTTTTCTTTGTTCCTCTATTTCTTCTGGTGTAGGTTCATTATTTTTTATCCATTCTTGATAAATTTGGTTTTGGTCCACTACTGGATTAACTCCTGACACTCTCGCTTTTATAATTCCCATTGTATTTTTAAACCCATTAGTTTTGATACTTTTTAACACTTTCTTTATATTACTTAAGTTTAATCTTTTTATTAAAATAGCAATACTTCTTAATATAGTTCTTATTTTTGTACCTTCTGGAAACAATTTATCTCTTACTCTCATTTTCTTCTCCTTTTTTTGGCTTTTTTAATTCTCTTAGTGGCTTCGTTATTTTCCATGATGTAGAATTTTCCATCATATTAATTTGTTGTTCTTTTTCTTGCAACATTGCGCAAGTCTTTTCCATATTTTCTTCTAAAAATTTAATTCTTGCATCTTTCTCATTTAATAATTTTAAACTTTCTTGATACATTTTTTCTTTTTCGGCTCTTATATCACTAATCTTTTGCATTACACTGTTTTCTCTCGTGTGTATTTCCCAATTTTCTTCGCTTCTTGTATTTTGTTGCAATCTATTGTCTAATGCATCAAATAATTCTACATTTTTATTATTTATGCCTATCATATCATAAAAGTACTCTTTTGTTAATAAATCTTGTAATGTTTTGCAATATTTCATAGCTCTGTACATTATATATTCTACTGGTAAATTTTCTTCTATCCATTCTTGATCATAAAAGAAAAATTTATCTTCAATGTAAAATGTATTTTGAAATATTAAATCCCATAAACCATATTTTACAAAATTTAAGTTTTCTATATCTTTTTTTTCATATTCTAAATTATACTTATCAAATACATTTTCTGTTGTCTCTGTTTTTATTAGTTTTTCTTTTAATTCTTCATAAAACTTAGTTATAATTTGCTTTACTTCTTCAGTTTCGTTGTTTGCAACTTTATTTATTAAATATTTATCTAATGTTTGTCTTCCTTCTTGATACTGACTAATAATATTATTGTCTTCGTATGAATCTAAAGTATTTATATTGTTGTTTTTCATAATGTTAATATTATTTTTTATTTGTTCTATGTGTTTTTTAGCTTGTCCGTTTGCATATGTTTTATATACTGCATTTCCTTTTATTGTAGTTTTTATTTTATATTCTTCTTTTCTGATATTAGAATATGAAACAAGTTCTATTTGATTATCTGCTAATTCAGTTTTACTACATTCTATAAAAAATGAGTTTGCAAATATTTTAAATAAATTTATATCTATTTCTAATAATTCGTCATATATATCATTTTCATTGTGATTTATGATACTGTTTTCTGAATAGAAAGTAATGTTTCTTCTTATTGTTTCTTTGTCTGGTAAATGTTTGTCTGTGAAAATAACATTTGTTTTTTTATAATCATGTAAAACATAGTAATTTTTTCTATACTTTAAATCATAATTTTCTAATATTTCTTCTATTTCTTTTATACTATAATTATTATTTTCTTCTTGCTCAACTTCACATATATTTTTTATTGATAGCCTATTATCTTCAATTAATAATATTTTTCCATCAAAATTTAACTTATCTATTATTTTTTCAAAGTTTGTTACTGTACTATTAAGTTTGTTTATCATTATAATATAATCAAATTTTTCATCTATATCCTTTAATTCTTCTGCATTTTCAATGCTAATCACATTATCAACTTGTTCTATTTTTAATTTATCTTCTTTATTTGATATTTGTAACACTTTGGCATTTTGATCAAAAGGATACCAGTTTATGATATTTTCTTTTGTTCTCTCTAGTAAAGTTTCATACATTGTTTTTTCTTTATTTTCCAATGTAAATCCCCCTTATTTACTATTTTTATGCAACTTTGCATTAATTTTTCTAATAAATTCAGTTCCCTTCCATGTCCTAGAATTGACTATTTGCGCCATACTTTGTTCTAATTGTTGTTTTTCAATTGTTAGTATATTTATTGTTTGTTGCATTTGAGCAATATCTTCTTCGTTTCTATATATTAATTTTGATAATTTACCTGCTTTTTCTTTGTTAAAAAGAACTGATATATCTTGCGGTATTCTAACTATATATTCATTTTTTATGAGCCATTTGTCTAAAATTTTTAACAATTCATCTTCTGTAGTGTTTTGATCTATTTTTTCTACGTTCATTGCTATTAATCTTTTTTTATAGTCAGAAGCAAAGTTATTTTTATGAATTAATGCATGATATAGTAATGTATAAAAATATAAGTTATTTTCAATTGTATAAAAACCTTTTGAATTTAAAATTCTAGTTTTTAATATGTTTTCTTCTAATTCTTTGCAATAATAATTATCTCCAACAAATCTCAAATCAAAATATGCCTTTTTGTCTTCTACATCTGTTACATAGTGTACCCTATATTCTTCATTGAAAACCCTTTTTGCATTTAATACATATGCACAATTCTCTGCTGATTGGCAAATTAGATCTATATCATTATGATCATTTACATATATTTCTTCAGGTAAATTCTCATAATTTCTAAGCAATGCATAATTAACACAATTATTTAGCGCATAAAACATTTGTGATGCACTTTCCCAACCATTTGCTCCAAATAAGTCTTTTTCTATTTCTTCTGTTTCATTTGGCATTTCTTTTTTTAGAAAATCTTCTACACATGTGCCCAATAATAGAGTTAAATCATGATTTGTCTCTTCTGTATTATTTGTAGCATGTATTCTATGTCCTCCTCCTGTTATTTCTCTGTAGTAAGATTTTTTGTCAAACATATTTATATTTACTATTTCGTCGCCTCTGCTTGTTGGTCTTTTCTCATAAATAGGATTTTTGTCTTTTACTATAATTAGCATAAATGGTCCTGTTCCACAATGTTGTTCTTTTCCTGAACCTTTTGGCAAATTAGTACCATAAAATCTAGATAAATTTTCAGAAAATTTATCTAGACTCCACTTTATCATATATTTTTTTACAATCTCGAAATTTTTATCAATATCTTCTAATATTGTTTCTTTTTTATTTAAAGCATTTTCCCATATAATAAATAAGTGTAATTCTTCCATTTTATTCTCCTATTTTTCGATTTTCTTAAATGTTACTTTAGGATCCATATCAAAACATCCAACCATTTTTTTAGATGATGTTACTTCAAATATTAAAACATCATAATTTCTATTCATTACAATTAGTTCTCCACTTTCATCAAATCTACTACAACTAACTGATAATGTGTATTTTCCTGGAGCTAATTTTAGTTTTTGTTTGAATTCAAATATATATTCTTCATTTTCTTTACAGATTCCAGTATCTATTCCCATGAAATTTGTGTTATTTCCACACATTTCTTTTCCATGAAAATCTTTTATTGTTACTGATATTGTTGGACATTCTATAGTCTTATTAAACTGAACCTTTAATTTAATTGCAGTCTCTTCATCATTATCTATTATTGTTAATGGTTCTCCATTTTCTCCAAACATACCATAATCAAATATTGCTGCTTCATTGTTTCCATACAAAATCATATCTGGATTAACTGTAAAATGTTTTTTCCATTCTGCTTTTTCAGAAAGAGCCTTTATTGTTTCTTTTGTCATTTTATTTTTTCCTGTATTTCCATTGCTGTCTTTCATTTTTGTCATTAATTTTTTGTACTCTTCTACTCCTTCTTTTACT
>CAKPRW010000055.1 GCA_934183045.1 uncultured Clostridia bacterium | reverse complement strand
TTTAAACATCAAAAAACAACACATATAATTTGTGTTGTTCGTTATCATTATTTTAAATAATGTGCGTTTCCAATTATGACCTAATATATATTTGTTTTTTATGATTATAGCATATTTTTTTGATTTGTGTAAGTATTTTATTGAAATTAATCAATTTTTAATAAATATTGTTCTTGATTTTTTCATCAGACCAACTTATAATTTTTTCGTATTTATCGAAGAATATTGCTTTAGTTGTTTAATTCCTTAATATTTAGCCTCACTATAATCTCCATAACAACTTACATTTATATATAATTTAGTATATATAAAAGACAATATCTAAGTTGATATTGCCTTCTCGAACCTTTTATTTACAATGTTCCAATTTACAATATTGCAAAAAGCACTAATGTAATCTGCTCTACTTGTTTTATATTGTAGATAATATGAATGTTCCCACATATCTAAAACCAGAAGCGGTTTGCATCCCCATAAAGTTAAATCTTGGTGTTTTTCACATTGCAACACTTCTAATTTATTCCATTCAGGTAACCATACTAGTAGACACCATCCGGAAGCTTCAACATTTTTACTTGCTTCTATAAATTGTTTTTTGAAGCTATCAAAGCTTCCAAAATCCTTTAAAATTTGTTCCATTAATCTTATTGATGGTTCTGTTGGAATTGGTGGACACATATTCAAAAAGAATAGTTCATGTAAAATTACTCCAGAACCAAAAAAACTTAGATCTTTTTCTATGCACTTTATATTAGAAAAATCTCCTGTATTCCTTGCATTTTGCAATTTTTCTTGAGTTTTATTAGTATTATCTATATATCCTTTATACAAAATATTATAGTGTAAACTTAATGTTTCATATGAATAGTATGGTTCTAAACTATTTAACGGATATGGCAATTCAATCATTTTAAGCATATAAAAAACCTCCTAAATTAAGTATATTCAATTTAGAAGGTTTTTATATAATAATTTAATTATTTTTTTGAAGTATTTGCTTCTTTGTTTTTGTTACGTTTTGCAACAAGAAAGTCTATAATTATTGTTATTGCCATAAATACAACAAATATTCCAACTAAGATCCATGCATTATGTGCAATCATTCCATTGTCAACTTTTATAAGAGATTCTTTTATTAATCTTATTGTATAGTTCATAGGCATGAATGCGTATATTTTTTGGAAGAAGCTTGGAACTGTTTCTATTGGGAATGTTCCTCCACTTGCTGCTAATTGTAATACCAATAATACTATTCCTAAGAATTTTCCTACATCTCCTAGTTTTATCAATAAAAATTGTAATATACTGAAGAATGTAATTGCAGTTAATATACATGCTCCATAATATAACCATATATTTGTTACGCTAAATCCTAATCCTGCTTTTAAAATAAATCCTAAAACAATACCTTGAATAATTGAAATTCCAAAATATATTGCAGAACGTAAATATCTATTTTTAGCATTTCTACCTAAAACTTTAAATCTATCTTCTGGGTCATAATAGAATATTATGATCATAATTAAAACTCCGACCCATAATGATATAGACATAAAGTAAGGTGCAAATCCTATACCATAAGAATCTACTTGTGCATAATCGCTTTCTTCTACTTCTACTGGATTTGCTGTATATTTATCTAAACCATTTAAGCTATTTAGTTGTTCTTTTGTTTCAGTTATTCCATTATCAACTTCTGTTTTAAATGTATCTACACCATTTTGTAATGTTTGACTTCCTGTTAATGCTTGTTTTGATCCTTCGTTTAATTGTTTTGTTCCTGTTTTTATAGTTTTTGAATTTGTGCTTAATTCTTTTAATCCTGCTTGTAATGTTGAACTTCCTTGAGCAGCACTACTTAATCCTTGTTTTAATTCTAACATTCCTGAATTTAAAGTATTTATTCCTGTTGATAAATTTGTTAGGGCTCCTGCTTTATTTGCAAATGTTTTTATTCCTGTATTTAAATTGTTTGCCCCTGTCTTTAATTCTGTTCCTTTAGATTGAAGTGTTGCTAATCCTTGTGAACTACTATTTGAACTACTCATTTGTTGTAATTGTTTCATTGCTTGTGCAAAATTTGCATCTGTCATTGCTTCTGGATGTGCAGCTACATAAGTTTTTAAATATCCTCCTAAAGATTGAACTTGTTTTGTCATCGCTGTAACACTTGAAATTGCGCTATTTACTCCATCTACATATGCATTTACACCTGTAGCTAAATTGTTTGCTCCTGTTGATATTTGATTTACTCCATCTGTTACACTAGATAAATTTTTTGTTGCTTCTGATAATTGATTTGTTCCAGAATAGATTTTATCTGCTCCAGAATTTAATTTAGTTAATCCATTTGTAAGTTCTTTGCTTCCATTATATGCACTATCTACTCCATTATCAAATTTTTCGTAATTAGTACTTAAAGATGATGTACCATTATTTAATTCTTGTAAACCACTTTGTAATTGTGATGTACCATCTTGTATTTGTCCTGCTCCATCTGATATATCTTCCATTTTATCTGGCACTTCGTCTAATTTATCTGCTAATGTTCCAACTACTTTTTCACTAACTTCACTTCTTAATTCTTTTTCTACAGCTGTCACTACTTTATTTATTATTTGTGATGCTAAATAATTGTTCTTTTGGTTTGGTGAATATGTTATTGTAGTAGCTTTTCTATCAGCATTTTCTGCATTATTTAAATCTTTTGTGAAATTTTTAGGTATTGTTATTGTTGCATAATAATCTTGATTAATTAATCCCTCTTGGGCTTCATCACTATTATTTAATACTTCCAAAGTCATAGTGTCTTTTTCTTTTAAATTGTCTACTAATTCATTACCTAAATTCTCTGATCCGTCTCCTTCATCTAAATTTACTATTGCTATTTTCATGTCATGCAAATTTCCATATGGATCCCAAAATGCTTTTAAATAGAAAAAGCTGTATAATACTGGAATTATTATGACTGCAATAATAATTATTATTTTCATTACTTTTGAATCTTTAATTTTTTCTACCATTTTCAACCTCCTATAAATTTACAAAATTAATTTTCACTCTAATAAACTATTATAGAAGTTTTTTTGTATTTTGCAACAACAAATATATACTTTCGTAGTTTATCCTACATTTTTCCTTTTTTGTATATACATTTGTAGATTATCTTTACAATTGTATGAAAAAGTTGTAAAATAAGATTAGGTGATTTAAATGGGTGATTTAAGAGTAAAAAGAACATATATATTATTAAAAAACGCATTATTTGAATTGTTATCAAAAAAATCTTTTGAAGAAATAAAAGTAAATGATATTTGCAATCTAGCAATGGTACACAGGACTACTTTTTATAGCCATTTTTCTGATAAATATGAGTTATTAGATTATTGCATACAAGATGTTGAAGAAGAAATTACTAAAAAAATTGCTAATGCAAATTATACTAATTTAAGAGAGTTTTATACTAATTTAATTATGAATCTTTTGGAATACATTGCAGAACACAAGAAATTTTTCAGATGTATTTTAAGAAAAAATGCCAATAATGCTATTACTAATATTTTTATGAATGCATGTATTTCATATATAACAGATGTATTAAAAAAAGAAGAAAACATGGATATATATCATGAAATTCCTATAGATGTTAGTGCCCAATTTTATGCAGGTGCTGTTATTAATATTCTTGTTAATTGGTTAATATCTGATAGTAAATTAACAGAAAAAGAGTTGTGTGGTTATATTATATCTTTAATTTTTGATACTCCTCATAATTAATAGATCTTAATTAAAAGAGAGAAGCAATTATGTCTTATTGTAGTTCTCTCTTTTTTTGCTCCTCTCTTCCTTTTTTCTGTTTACTCTATAATTGAAACATAAACTCAATATCAATACCACAGATAAGATTATCAATGTTATTTTACTTTGTAAAATATTTACTATTATACCAAATTTACTAATTTTAAATATATACTTACCTTCTATTTCTTTAAATGTTATTTTATTTTTATCTTCCCTTTTGTTATTATCTCCCTTTGTTGTATATAAAGTTACTCCATTTTCCTGTGTTATATTTGTTATTCTATGTGTGTTTATATCATTACCATCATGGAAAGATATTATATCGTTGATCTTTAGTTCGTTTTCATTTACTTTCTTTATACATACAGCATCACCAACTTTTATATTTGGTTCCATACTTTGTGATACTATAATAAAATTTTTATATCCTAAAAAATCCGGTATTTTATCAGGTGTTATAAAAGACTTGATAATTAATGTAAAATTAATTATCAAAATTGGTATGATTATAATGTATATAATTTTTCCTATTATATTATGTATTCTATATATTTTTTTGCTTTCTTTTTTGTAATCGTGAATTTTATACATTTTATTCTCCTTATCCTTTGTGCTATTTTAATTTTATCATAATTATTTACTAGCTACAATATTACCAATGTATGTAATTAAATTGTAATATTTATAATATTTACTTTAATAATTTTTAAATGATATAATAAATAATAGAACAAAAGAAAATGGAGGTTGTTATGCTTTTTTATAATTTCGAATCTTTAGATGATTTTATGGAAAATAATTTAATATCTAATATTCAATCTGAAGCTAAAAGAATGAGAGAAATTATTGATCTATATGAAGCTAAAAAAGCAAATTTAAATACTTTAACAGACTTGTTAGTCAATAATGCTGATAATATAAATAAAAGAAACATAGAAAGTTTCTATTCTATAAATAATTCTTTGAAAAGCGCTTTTTCAAAAATTGAAGATATTACTAATATGGCTATACTTTTAGAAAATTCGTTAACAACTGTTGTATCATTATATGATAAAAATATGACAAATAATTATAATGAAATAAAAGCAGAATTAATTGAATATAATAAGAAAAGTGATTATCTGAATACTGTAATATTTGAATTTGAAAACTTAATCACAAACATCTTCTCTGATTTTATACAAGTTTTTCATTATAAAAATAAAGTAAAAAAAGAAAAATATAATCAAACCGATTTTGATGATAGTGCACTAAAAGGATTAAATAATATAGAATTAAATCGTTCTGATAATAATTTACTGTTAATTTCTGAAACCACACAAAAAGCATATTTACCATATAAATATAATGATGTAAAAGAAATTTTTTCAAAATCAAAAGATAAATATAAAACAATGCAAGATGTTGTTGATGAATTCTATACAGTACCATTAAAAAAATTTAAAAATTCTTCAATTTCGAGATTTAGAGAATCTTTTTATTTAATAAGAAATAAAGAAAAACTTTCTGTTGCAAAAGCATTGGATTTAGGATTAGAATTAATGTTTAAATATGAATTAAACCCAATAATAATAACTGCTTGCAGAAATTTAGATGAATTAGATATATATTTGGATTGTCTAGATAAAAATGAATTATTTGACTTTCATTGTTTTGATATAAAATTTGAAGTTGCACCTAAAATAACTAAGTAATTTTAAAAACCTATTATATTTGAATTTAAAACTTTAAATATAATAGGGTTTTTATATTGGTAAATTATTATCAATACAATTTATAATAAAAACTATTTTTTCTACATAAACTAACAAAAAGTTTATAGGAGATAAAAATGAATCAGATATTAAATACAAAATTAAAACAAAATAAAAAATTTGATAAGAAATATTTTTTTAAATTTCAATTTATATTATCAATTGTTTTTATACTTATATTAATAATCATATTTATTTTTTATATAAATTCTTTAAATCAAAAACAAAAAATATCCAACAGTCTAATCGATAATTATAATTTTCTAAAATTATATTCTGAATACACAGATAATAATGTTAATAATATTTCAAATAATAATAATTTATTTGGGATTATAGAAATTCCTAAAATCAATATTTATTATCCGATTTTTTCTGAAACTACTGAAGAACTTCTTAAAATAGCACCTTGTAAATGCTATGGGAGTTCATTAGATTCAAATGATAATATATGTATTGCTGGTCACAACTATAATAACTCTTTGTTCTTTAGTAACATTAATACACTTAATCCTAATGATCAAATCTTTATTTATGATAATACTGGCAAAAAATATATTTATGCTGTTTTTGATTTATATGAAGTAAAACATTCAGACCTATCCCCTATCTTTAATTATAATAAAAACTCAAAAGAATTAACATTAATTACTTGCAACAATCTTAATAATAATCGAATTATAGTTAAAGCGAAACAATAAAAAAGCATATATTTTTATATGCTTTTTATATATTTATATTTTATAAAATTAAATATTTCTATATTCATTTATTTTTCTGTATGCATATACTGCTGATATACCAAGTATAACAACTAACATTGCTACAGGAATTGAACTTTCTACACCAGTTTTTGGTAAGTCTGTATTATTATAAATACTTGAATTGTTTACGTTAGTATTTAAAGTTGAATTTGTTCTATTAGTGTTGCTACTGTTATTATTTACATTTGTGTTTAAAGATGAATTTGTGTTGTTAGCAGCTACATTTGCATTTGCACTATTTGAACTATTATTTGATGAATTTGATAGAGTAGATGTTAAGTCATTAAATCCTGTATTGTCTGCTGCAAATACACTTGCATTAAATAAAATTACCATTGTACTAATTAATAATATTGAAGCCGCCTTCATTAAATTTGTTTTTTTCATAATTGATTCTCCTTACCTTTTTTATATATTTTTTATTAGTATTGTTATAACTGCTAATAATTATACTTTTTCTATAGAATTTATAGCAATTATTTCAAGAAAACATATAAACAAATATATTCTTTTGTTTTACAATTATTATTTTATACTCAAAAATATTAGATGTCAATACTTTTTTTTGTATTTAATATTACATTTATATTACAAAAAAATTGTATATTTGATCTTTTTAGACATTGAATTTAAATAGGACAATATCCCCATCTTGCATAATATATTCTTTACCTTCTGAACGTACTAATCCTTTTTCTTTTGCTGATACCATTGATCCTTCTTTTATTAAATCGTCATAAGAAACGACTTCTGCTTTTATAAATCCTCTTTCAATATCAGAATGGATTTTTCCAGCTGCTTGTGGAGCTTTTGTTCCTTTTTTTATTGTCCAGGCTCTAACCTCTGGTTCTCCAGCTGTTAAGAAAGACATTAATCCAAGTAAATCATAGCTTTTTTTAATAACTTTATCTAATCCTGACTCTTCTAATCCTAAAGCTTCTAGCATTTCTTTTTTGTCTTCGTCTTCTAACCCAGAAAGTTCTTCTTCTATTTTCACACATAAAGGAATTACTTCTGCTTTTTCTTTGGCTGCATATTCTTTTACCTTTAAGACCATTTCATCATTTTCTGCATTTTCAATTTGTTCTTCAGAAATATTTGCAATATATAGAATTGGTTTTGTAGTTAGTAAAAACATATCTTTTACTAAAATTTTCTCTTCTTCTGTATATTCTAGTGCTCTTGCAGATATTCCTTTTTCTAGTGTTTCTTTAATTTTTTCTAATAAATCGATTTCTTCTTGATATTTTTTATCTGCTTTCAAATTTTTTCTTGCTTTATCTAATCTTTTATTTACTGTTTCTATATCGGCAAATATTAATTCTAAATTGATTGTTTCTATATCTCTAATTGGATCTACACTTCCATCAACATGAACTACATTTGTATCATCAAAACATCTGACAACTTCACATATAGCATCTGTTTCACGTATATGAGAAAGAAATTTATTTCCTAATCCTTCTCCTTTACTTGCTCCCTTTACTAATCCAGCAATATCAACAAATTCGATTACTGCATGTGTTGTTTTTTGCGGATTATACATTTTGGTTAATTCGTCTAATCTTTCATCTGGTACAGGTACAACTCCAACATTTGGTTCTATTGTACAAAATGGATAATTTGCACATTCAGCACCAGCTTTTGTTATACTATTAAACATTGTACTTTTACCTACATTTGGTAATCCTACTATTCCTAATTTCATTTTCTTTTCCTTTCTTATTATATTTCTGTTTTCTTCTTATTATCAATTTCTTCTTTGATTTTTTGTTTAAACTCATCAACTTTCATAACTTGGTTTTCAGCTTGTTCTCTTGAACGGACTGAAACTATATTTTCTTCAACCTCTTTCGCTCCAACAATTAGCATATATGGTATTTTTTGAAGTTGTGCTTCACGGATTTTATATCCTGTTTTCTCATTTCTGTCATCTACTTCAACACGGATTTTTTCTTTAATTAATTCTTCTTTTAATTTATATGCATATTCATGTTGATTATCTGTAATTGGTAATATTTTCACTTGTGTTGGTGCTAGCCATGTTGGAAGAAATCCTTTTGTTTCTTCTAGCAAGAAAGATATAAATCTATCTGAACTTCCTAAGATAGCTCTGTGAATTACTACTGGTCTGTGTTTATTTCCATCTTCCCCTATGTATTCAAGTTCGAATCTTTCAGGTAGTGCAAAATCTAATTGACAAGTTGGAATTGTTATATCGTGATTTAATGCTGTTTTTATTTGTATATCAATTTTAGGTCCATAAAATGCTGCTTCTCCCTCTGCTTCATAGAATGGTATTTCTAATTCTGTTAATATTTCTCTTAATTGATTTTCTGCTGTTTCCCACATTTCATTATTATCAATATATTTTTCTTTATTATTTTTATCTCTTAAAGATAATCTATATTTAAATGCTTCTGCTGGGAAACCAAAATCTTTTTGATATACTTCAACTATTAATTTTAAAACTTTACCAACTTCTTCTTTTATTTGGTCTGGTCTTACAAATAAATGAGCATCATTTTGACACATTTGGCGAACTCTTTCTAGTCCACAAACACTTCCACTATCTTCATATCTAAAATCATGAGCAAGTTCTCCAATTCTTATTGGAAGATCACGGTATGAATGCATTTTATTTTTGTAAATTAGCATATGATGAGGGCAATTCATAGGTCTTAGGACCATTTCTTCATTTTCCATTTTCATAACTGGAAACATATCGTCTTTGTAATGATCCCAATGTCCAGAAGTTTTATATAATTCTACATTCGCTAATGATGGAGTATATACATGATTGTATCCTAAAGCTAGTTCTTTGTCTTGAATATATCTTTCTAATAATCTTCTAATTGTTGCACCATTAGGTAAATACATTGGTAAACCAGATCCTACTAATGGGTGAGTCATAAATATTTCTAAATCTTTTCCTATTCTTCTATGGTCTCTTTGTTTAATGTCTTCTAGCTTTTTCAAATATTCTTCAACTTGACTTGCTTTTGGAAAAGCAATTGCATAAATTCTTTGCAACATTTTATTTTTTTCGTTTCCTCTCCAATAAGCACCTGAAGATGATAATATTTTAATAGTTTTTATTTTCCCAGTACTCATTAAATGTGGCCCAGCACATAAATCTGTGAAGTCACCTTGTTTGTAAAAACTTATTTCTTCTCCTTCTGGCAAATCATTAATTAATTCTTGTTTATATGGTTGATTTTCCATTAGCTTTAAAGCTTCATCTTTTGGCAAAGAAAATCTTTCTATATCTAAGTTTTCTTTTATTATTTTTTTCATCTCTTCTTCTATTTTTGCTTTATCTTCATCTGTAAATGGCTTTTCAACATCAAAATCATAATAAAAACCTTCATCAATTGCTGGTCCTATTGCAAATTTTACATTTGGAAATATTCTTTGTACAGCTTGTGCCATAATATGTGATGTTGTATGCCAATAAGCTTTTTCACCATTTAAATCGTCATCACGAAAAGTATGTATCACTAAATCACAATCTTCTTGTAATTGATACCTTAAATCTTCTATTTTTCCATTTACTTCTCCGCAAGTAGCAACTCTTGCTAGCCCTTCACTAATTTTTTTAGCAACATCTAAGATAGAATTTCCTTTTTCTACTTCTAAAAC
>CAKPRW010000054.1 GCA_934183045.1 uncultured Clostridia bacterium | reverse complement strand
TCCAATATAAAAGGCGAGAATTAACTCGCCTTTTAAAATTATTCTCCAAAACATCCACTAATCAGTTCTATCCCATCACAAAATTCATTTCTATAATATTTCTCATTCCAATAACAAATATAATCCATAAAATTCTTATCAAGTCTATCTAATTGATTTCTTACATACTTTTGATTTTGTTTAGGAACATTCTTTAAAATACTTTCACAAATTTCATCAAAATAAATATAATGTTTTTTATCTTCTTTAGTAAGTGTGCCTAAAACCATTTCCTCTCTAAAACTTAGCCAATCTCTTAAAATATCATCATTAACTTCTCTAAAATTATTCATTAATATTAACCTCCATTTTTATAAATTTTAAAATTCTACACATCAAAACACTAAAAAACTTGCAATAACAAACTAAAGAATAGAATGAAATTTCATATGTTTGATGCTTCAAAAAATTGGGGACAAATTGGGGACAATCATTGCAAAAAAGTACATTTTTTAACGATTTTCATAATCTCACCAATTTGCTATAACCCTATTAAAACCAATAAAAACTCAAGTTAACAAAATTCTTCAAAAATCACAATTAAATTCTCATAACCCCAAGGTCATCACACCAACAAAAAGAAAAAAAGCACAAACATTGCAAAAACAGCACAAATATAGTAAAATATAAACGAAAAAAATAAGGAGAAAAAAATGAATAAAGAAAAAATAACACAACTAGCCGAAGAAACAGAAAAAGAAACACAAAAACAAAAAGAACAAATAGAAAAAACATGTCAAAAAAACAGCCAAAAAGTATTAGAAGCATT
Source organism: uncultured Clostridia bacterium (assembly GCA_934183045.1). Lineage (GTDB taxonomy): Bacteria > Bacillota > Clostridia > TANB77 > CAG-508 > CAG-269. Next base: position 9,209 of record CAKPRW010000054.1, on the reverse strand, counting down.
CCAACAATGCAACCTACAAGAAAACCACCTAACATCATCAACAGGATATGGAATAGACGAAGCAGGCAGAAACAAAATAGAAGAAATATACGCAAAAATATTCAAAGCAGAAGACAGCCTAGTACGAACACAACTAATATCAGGAACACATGCATTAACAGTAACACTATCAGCACTATTAAGACCAAACGAAACAATGATCAGCATAACAGGAGAGCCATATGACACATTACAAACTGTAATAGGAATAGGAAAAGAAAAAAGCAAAAGTTCATTAAAAGCATTTGGAATCAACTATGAACAAATAGATTTAATAAACAATGAATTTGACATAGAAAAAATCAAGCAAAGGCTATCAAAAAAAGACGTAAAACTAGTAGAAATCCAAAGATCAAGAGGATATTCTACAAGAAAAAGTTTAACAATAGAAAAAATAGAAAAAGCAATCCAAGCGATAAGAGAAGTAAATAATGAAGTAATAATCATGGTAGATAATTGTTATGGAGAATTCGTACAAGATAGAGAACCAATAGAAATAGGAGCCGATATAGCAGTAGGGTCATTAATGAAAAATTTAGGTGGAGGAATTGCAACTTCAGGAGCATATATTGTAGGAAAACGTGATTTAATAGAACTATGTGCAGAAAGATTAACAGCACCTGGAATAGGAAAAGAAATCGGACCATCTTTAAATCAAAATCCGTTATTATTAAAAGGTCTATTTTTTGCTCCAAGTGTAGTAGCAAGCAGTGTAAAGACAGCGGTATTTGCAAGTAGAATGTTAGAAAAATTAGGATATAAAGTAGATCCATTGTATAATGAAGAAAGAGCAGATATAGTACAAACAATAAGTCTAGGTTCTGAAAGCGATTTGGTGAAATTTTGCCAAGGAATTCAAAAAGGATCACCTATTGATTCAAATGTCATACCATTTCCAAGTGATATGGGAGGATATGAAGATAAAGTAATAATGGCTGCTGGAACATTTACACAAGGTTCAACGATTGAACTTAGCTGTGATGGACCAATCAGACCACCATATATTGCATATATGCAAGGTGGACTTACATATGAATACGGAAAATTAGGTATATTAAAGGCAATAGAAAAAATGATGTAAATATCCTTATTTTAGTTTGGTATGAATATATTTATTAATATTTAAATATTATGTTGTGTCAAAATTTTATAAAAATAAAGCACATGATTCCTTAAAAATAAGACTATTTAATTGTAAATATATAATAAAAAGTATAAGGAGATAAATAGAAAGGATAAAAATGAAAGTAATAGTTATAGGTGGAGGACCTGCTGGTATGATGTCTGCGATATCTTCAGCAGAAAATGGAAACGAAGTAATACTATTAGAAAAAATGCAATCATTAGGGAGAAAATTATTAATTACAGGAAAGGGAAGATGTAATATTACATCTTCTCTTGATATTCAAAAATTTATTAAAAATACACCTGGAAATGGAATGTTTTTGTATAGCTGTTACAAAAATTATAATAATGAAGATATAATTAATTTTCTAAGAGAGCAAGGACTAGAAGTTAAAGAAGAAAGAGGAAATAGAGTATTTCCTATAACAGATAAATCACAAGATGTATTAAAATGTTTTACTAAAAAATTAAAAGATTTAAATGTAAAAATAAATTATGATTCAAGAGTTGAAAAAATTATTATTAATAATGATAATAAAGTTATTGGAGTGAAAGTAAATGGACAAATTATAGATGGTGATAAGGTCATACTTGCAACAGGAGGGAAAAGTTATCCATTAACAGGATCAACAGGTGATGGATATAAATTGGCTAAGGATCTTGGACATAAGATAACAAATATAAAACCATCATTAGTACCATTAGAAACATATGACAAAGAAATGCATAAAGAATTACAAGGACTAAGTTTAAGAAATGTAGGAATAAAGCTAATAGATAAAGAAAATAAGAAAACAATTTATGAAGATTTTGGAGAAATGTTATTTACTCATTTTGGAGTATCTGGTCCAACTATTTTAAGTTCTTCAGCTCATTTGGTTAGATATAAAAATATTGAAGAAAAATTGGCAAACAAGAAAATATTTTTGACAATAGATCTAAAGCCAGCTCTTTCTATGGAAAAATTGGATCAGAGAATTTTAAGAGATTTTGAAGAATTAAAAAATAAGCAATTTAAAAATAGTTTGAATAAATTATTACCACAAAAGCTAATAAAAGTAATTATAGAAAAAAGTAAGATTGACCCTGAAAAAAAGGTAAATGAAGTGACAAAAGAGGAAAGAAAGAGAATATGTTTTTTATTAAAAAATTTTGAAGTTGTAATAAAATCATTTAGACCTATAGAAGAAGCTATTATTACTAGTGGAGGAATATCTATAAAAGAAATAAATCCTAAAACTATGGAGTCAAAACTTGTAAAAGGATTATACTTTGCAGGAGAGATCATAGATGTAGATAGCTATACGGGAGGTTTTAATTTACAAATTGCATATTCTACAGGGTATACTGCAGGTTTAAACTAGTTTTAGTATTATAAATAATTTATATTTTGTGAAAGGATTTAATATGAAGGAATTTAATACAATCAAAGAAAATGTTGTTGAAGAAATTGTAGAAAAAAAATCCAAATTTATAGCAAATTTAATATATGTAGAAACAGTAAAAGATGCAGAAAATGAAATAAAGAATATAAAAAAGAAATATTTTGATGCAAGACATAACTGTGTTGCTTACAGAATTGCAGAAGATGATAAGATAATAGAAAAATCGAGTGATGATGGTGAGCCATCAGGAACTGCAGGAGCACCTATGCTAAATATTTTACAGAAAAATAATCTAGCAAATGTTTTAATTGTAGTTACTAGATATTTTGGTGGAGTGTTATTAGGAACAGGAGGATTAGTTAGAGCATATTCTGAATGTTTACAAAAGGCAATTGAAAATTCAAAAAAGATTACTAAATCATGGGGAGAGGAACTAGAGGTAGTATTAGAGTATAATTGCTTTGAAAATTTTAAATATTATTGTAAAAATAATAATATTTATATAACAAATACTGAATACAATGAAAATATTGTATGTAGAATTGAATTAGATGTTGAAAAAAAACAGAAATTAATAAATGATTTTGATACAAAAAAAATAATTTTAAAGGAAGTTAAATATTTATCTAAAAAATATATAGTAAAAAGTATATAAAAAAAGCACTTTCGTAAAATATATGGAAAAAATTTCCATATATTATTGCAAAACCTCGAAATTAATATTATAATATCGACTGTAAATATTTTACAGTTGATAAATTTAGGAGGGGAATTATGAAAGAAAAAATTTCTGTTTTAATAGCAGATGACAATCAAGATTTTAGTCATACACTAGCATCATACATAAATGCACAAAGTGATATGGAAGTGATAGGAATGGCAAAGGATGGAAGTGAAGCGATTGATATAATCGCAAATACAACACCTGATGTGGTGCTTCTAGATGTAATAATGCCACGATTAGATGGATTAGGAGTTTTGGAAAATATAAATATTATTAAAAGTAATAAAAAACCAATATGTATTATGTTATCAGCAGTGGGACAAGATAAAATAACTCAAAAAGCGGTTTCTTTAGGAGCGGAATATTATGTGGTAAAACCGTTTGATATTGAATTATTAATAAAAAGAATAAGAGATATTAAATTCTTTAAACCATCACAACAAGACAATGCTAATAATTTTATTGCAAGAGAATCAAGACAACAATATATTGAGATAGATAAAGATGAAAATAAAAAAGGAGAAAACCTAGAAGCTTTAGTTACAAATATTATCCATGAAGTAGGTGTACCAGCACATATTAAAGGATATCAATATTTAAGAGAAGCAATAATGATGGTTGTTAATGATATAGATGTGATTAACCAAATTACAAAAAGTTTATATCCTAAAATTGCATATAAATTTAATACAACACCAAGTCGCGTAGAACGTGCAATTCGTCATGCCATAGAAGTAGCATGGGGACGTGGACAACAAGAGGCAGTAGAGAGAATATTTGGATATACTATTTCAGCAGCTAAAGGAAAGCCAACGAATTCTGAATTTATTGCAATGATTGCAGATAAATTAAGATTAGAATTAAAAAGTGCATAGTAAATTATTTAAGTTCTTTTTATTAAAGAATGAAGAACAATCTAAAAAATATAATTTGTATTTATAAATAGCAAACTTTTTTTATTAAAATTTATGTTTCATATATGACATGAATTTTTAATAAGAAAAGTTTTTTTATTGAATAAATTAATAGTTAAATATATAGGTAATTCAAAGTCTAATCATTGCGTATTATGTTGACTATTCTTCATATATTTGGTAAAATAAATACATAGGGATATATTGGTAAAGGAAGTATTTAATATGAAGAATAAAAAGAAAATAATATTATATATAGCAATGATTATAGTAACAATATTTATAAGCATTACTATATATTATTTTAATGTAAATAAAGAATCTTCTAAAAAATATGTTGCTAACATTAATCATTATAAAGCGCAAAATACAAATGCAATAAATGAAAATGATAAGACAAAACAAATATATATATCAGAAATACCATATAACACAGAGAAATCATTTGCTGTAAACGGACATACTATCCATTTAGATGAAAATGACAGCAATGATTTAATTACTTTAAAAGTAAATGATAAATCAACACCATTTATAAAAGGAATATGTGCATGGGCTACATCTGAGATGGTATATGATTTACAAGAATATAATTACGATTATTTTACTTCTTATCTTGGCGTTGATATAAGTGAACAAAGTAATTATTTTAATACTGGTGTAAAATTTTATATTTACACATCTTCTAATGGAGAAGATTGGGAAGAAAAATTACATACAGATACACTTTATGGTTGGAGCGAAGCCCAATATGTAAAAATAGATATAAAAAATGTAAAATATTTAAAATTAGTAGCTGATGATAATAGTGATAGTTGGTGGGCTAATTGGTATGATGAAGCAGTTTATGCTGATGCTAAACTAATAAAAGAAGATTATAAAGAAGATATGTCTGAAATAAATGAGATAAAAACAGTTTCAGAATATGATGAAATTATAAAAAAGTCATCTATAGATGCAATAGATGACTTTGAACTAACTTTATTACAAAGAGAATTTGTAAATAATGTTGGATATGATGTTTTACAATCTTTTGTAAGATATAGTGATGAATATAAAGAAACAGTATTATGGTTAATGAATGATAGTGAGAATCTTCGTCTTTATTTAGCTGGAGGAAAGCCAGAAGGTAGTTATCTTAATTCATTAAAAGTTCTAGCTAAGTTGTATACAACACATAAAGAAGATTTAGAAAATAAAAATGTCACAAAATATGGTACTAAATTAAGTGACTTATATCGTACGATGATGTTTAGCATATCGTTGACACATTCAGGGAATGTATATTTATGGATAGATGGAATGTCACACTCTGATCCGGTGACTCGTTATGAAATCTATAAAAAATTGTATTTACATGAAGGTCAAGAAAATGAACTAATACAAAATAAAACATTTGAATCTCTTACTGTTGAAGAGATGAGATGGGTAATGAATACAGTTATTGATGATGAAGAAATCGAATGGTTAAACGATTATACTAGAAATGTAAAAAATGGTGCTACTGGACCATATAGTTATATTAAATACACTTTTGGATACGACTATGATTTAGATAAATATTATGATACTGCAAATTATAGTGAATGGGATAAAAAATACAATTTATCAAAATATAATATAACGTATAAAAAAGGTCAACCTAAATTATGGATTGTTTTTGAAGAAGGTTCTGTATGTGGAGGTCTTTCTAAAACAGGATCTTGTATCTGGGGAGCATATAAAGGATTGCCTAATACTTGTGTGAGCCAGCCAGGGCATTGTGCATATATTTATTATGATCAAAACAAAAACGGAGATGGAATATGGAATCTTGGCAATGATGTTTCAGGCTGGGGACAATCAGGAAGAACAGAACATTTAAATGTAAGAACAATGAACGATTGGGGAAATGGAAATTATACAAGTGGATGGAATGCATCATATATTCTTTTAGGCCAAGCTGCCCAGAATGAATACAAAAAGTATGAAAAATCAGAAGAGATTCTTATGTTAGCTAGTGTATATAATAACGATACCGACAAATTAGAAAAGATATATCGTAAAGCACTTGAAACGGAAAATATTAATTTTGATGCATGGCTTGGTTTAGTGAATCTATATTTAAATGATAATAAAAAAACTGAAGAGGATTATTATAATTTAGCTGAAGAAATAGCGAATACATTAAAATATTATCCAAAACCTATGTATGATTTACTAACAATGATATCACCTAAATTTGAATCATCAGCATATTCAATGAAATATACATTATTAAAAACTAGAACATTAACAGATGCAAAAAATGCAACTGATGAGGATACTATTCAAGTAACTGCTGTTAGACAAGTAGCTAATACACTATTAGGGTCATTTGATTCCAATATAGCTAAATTCTCATTTGATGGAGAAAATGCAGGAGCTATAGTACTTTCTGATCAATATGGAGATTCTGACGTTCAGTGGGATTATAGTTTAGATGGTGGTAAGACGTGGAACCAAACTGGTGAACATATAAAGAAGTTAACTTCTGAAGAGTTAAAATCCATAACAGCAGAAAATGACATTAAAGTTCATATTATTGGAGTGGACTATTCAGAAAGCAACATATATACAATAGATATAAAAGAATCTGCAGGTTTGCCAGCTGATCTATATGCTAATGATTTAGAAAATAGAATTATAGGAGCAACTAGTAATATAGAATGGAGATACAGTAATAATGATGAATGGCAATCATATGGTGTTGTAACTCCAGATTTGACAGGAAATAAAGAAATAACCATTAGAGCAGGTAGTACTGAAACATATTTACCAAGTAATGAAACCGTAACTTACAAATTTACAGAAGACAACCAACCAGATAATAGAAAATATATACCAATATCATATTTATCTATTGCAGATGTTTCATCAGAAGAACCAGGACATAATGGATCCGCACAAATGGCTATAGATGGAAATATAAATACTAGATGGCATAATAATTGGAGTGGTAATGACAAAGATAAATATATTACTATAAAATTAGATAGTTCAGTATATTTGTCAGCAGTACAATATGTACCTATTCAAAGTGAAACACCTAAAAATGGTATGTTTAAAGATGTTATATTATATGTAAGTTCTGACGGAGAGAACTGGACTGAAGTTGCTAAAGAAACAGGATGGGCTGCTAATGGAGATCCTAAAACGATAGAACTTAAAGAATCTGTTGAAGCACAATATATAAAAATACATTCACCAGTAAATTATTCACAATCTGGTGGTACATCAAATTTTGCAACTGCTGCTATGATTAATTTATTCGAAGATACAACTAAAAAAGTTAATCCAACAGCTGGATTAAAATACAATATTACAGAGTTGACAAATCAGGATGTTACAGTCACATTAGTTGACCCTAGTACAAGTATAACGATAACAAATAATGATGGTAAAGACAGTTATGTATTTACTCAAAATGGTGAATTTACTTTTGAATTTGTGGATGAATTTGGAAATGCGGGTAGTAAAACTGCAAAAGTAGATTGGATTGATAAAATTATACCAACAGCAACAATTCATTACAATATTACAGAAAAAACTACTAAAGAAGTAACAGCAACAATATCTGATTTTAGTGAAGAAGTAACAATTATTAATAATTCAGGAAATGATGTTTATACATTTACTGAAAATGGTAGTTTTGAATTTCAATTTAAAGATAAAGCAGGTAATATTGGAAAAGCTACTGCAAAAGTAGATTGGATAATTAAACAAGGAGCTAATCCAGATGATAAAAATCCACCAAGTGAAGATGATAAGCCAAGTATTGATGATAAAGATTTATATTTAGAATCAGAAAGTTATAAAAAAGATGATACATATTTATACAGAATAAAACCAAATACCACTTTAAAAGAGTTAAAGAGCAATTTAAAAACTAATGAAAGTGCAATTATAAAAGTATATAAGAAAAATCAAGATGGTACAGAAGTTGAATTAGGTGAAGATGAGCTTATAGGTACTGGAATGAGATTAATAGATAAACTAGGAAGTCAAGAAATAAGCTTAATAATATCTGTAATAGGAGATATTGATGGAAATGGAACAGTAACAGCAACAGATATAGCAGAAATAAGTAATGAATTTCTAGAACCTAATTTAAAAGGAGAGAGATATTTATCAGCAGATATAGAAGAAAATAAAGAAATTACGGCAACAGATATAGCAGAAGCAATAGATTTATTCTTTTAAAATAGTAAATCAATAAAATGAAAAGGAGGAATTGTTGAAATGAGAAAAAATTTGAAAATAATTATTGCTAGTATTTTTATGGTAGCTTGCATAATAGGAATAATGAATACATCAAATGCTTATTCTGTGGGAGCAGATTTAAGCTCATCAGACAAATTGGTGGGAGATCATGAGGTTACAGTAACATTATCATTAAAAGATATAGATGCTAATGAGGGAATAAAAACAATAACTGTAGGGAACATCAGTTATGATAAAAATGTATTTGAAGAAATAGGACAAAGTAGTTTTTCAGAAATTAATGGATGGAGTCCAACATATAAGTCAAACAAATTAGTATTAACAAATGGAAATTCTATTTCAGCTGATGGAAATGCTATGACAATTACATTTAAAGTAAAAGCAGGGATAACTAATGAGGTAACTACAATTAAATTAGAAAATATTGTCGCTTCAGGAGGTCTATCAACAAGTGATATAAATGTTGGAACAAAAACAATAAATATATATGCAATAAAAAATTCAGAAAATGGAAATAACACAAATGGGGGAACAACAAATAAAACAGATACAGCAGGAGGATCAACATCAGAAAAAACAAATACAACAGGAGAAGTAAAAAATAGTACAGACATAATACAAACAAATTCAAACAATATAAGCAGTTCAAGTAATAATAATAAAACTAACAATAATTCAACAGTAGCTAATGTAAGCACATTACCAAAAGCAGGAGAAGCGGTATCTGCAATAATAAAAGTGATAGTTTTAGCAATTACAATAGTAGGTGTAATATATCTT
>CAKPRW010000053.1 GCA_934183045.1 uncultured Clostridia bacterium | reverse complement strand
TTGCAATTTGAATTTCTAATTTTATTAAAGGACGATCGAGGGGCGCGTCCCCTTGATCGCCCTCGGATCGCCTTTTGCTTTGATCTCCATTATCTTTTATACTGACCTATCAGTACAAACAATTTTTGAAAGATATGTGATATAAATCATATATAAAAACATATGAGGAGAAAAATATGAGTGAGAGATTATATGACTATATAGAAATAACTGATTTAAAAGATATGCTTAATAAATCAGGAAAAGTGTATGCAGATAAAATAGCATATAAAATAAAAATTGAGAAAAATAAATATAAAGAAATTACCCATAAAGAAGTAAAAGAAATGGTTGATGCATTGGGAACATCACTAATAGATATGGGGTTAAAAGGCAAAAGAATAGCAGTAATCGGCGAAAATAGATATGAATGGGAAATAGCATATTTGTCTATTGTATGTGGTACAGGTATAGTGGTTCCATTAGATAAAGCATTACCAGAAAATGAATTAAAAAATCTAATAGAACGTTCAGAAGTGGAGGCGATTTTCTATTCTAAGAAATATGAAGAAAGTTTAAAAAATATAAAAAAAGAAAATATTGGAAAGTTAAAATATTTAATATCAATGGATTTAAAAAGCAACAAAGAAGAAATATATTCACAATCAAAATTAATAGATCATGGAAAACAACTAATAAGCTTTGGCAATAAAAAATTTACAGAAGCTAAAATTAATAAGAATGAGATGAGCATAATGTTATTTACTTCAGGAACAACATCACAATCTAAAATAGTAGCATTATCACACAATAATATATGTTCCAATTTAATGGACATTGCTTCAATATTAAATATTAATTCAGATGATGTATTTTTATCATTTTTGCCAATACATCATGTATTTGAATGTACAGTTGGATTCTTATTTGCGTTATATAAAGGTGCACAAACTGTGTTTTGTGATGGAATAAGACATATCATAGAAAACATGAATGAGTATAAAGTAACATTTATGGCTTCAGTACCAGCTATTTATGAAAGAATATTTAAAATTGTTAGAAAAGAAATTGAAAAAGACAACGAGTTAGATGAATTGCTGAAAAAAGAAGAATTATATAAAAATAAGACGATGGAAGAAAAGAAGAAGGCGTTTTCCAAAATACATAATATGCTAGGTGGTAATATTAAACTATTGATAAGTGGAGCCGCAAGTTTAAATCCAGAAATAGAAGATAAATATAGAAAGTTAGGGATTAACTTAGTACAAGGATATGGACTGACAGAGACATCACCTGTAGTGGCAGTGGGTACTGATAAATATAACAAAGTAGGATCGATTGGAAAAGCCGTTCCAAGTGTAGATGTAAGGCTAGCAGATTGTGATGAAAATGGAATGGGAGAACTGACTGTTAAAGGACCAAGCGTTATGCTTGAATATTATAAAAACAAAGAAGATACTAAAAGAGCAATCAAAGATGGATGGTTTTATACAGGAGATTTAGCAACCATAGATGAGAGTGGTTACATATTTATATGCGGTCGAAAGAAGAGCGTAATAGTATTAAAAAATGGAAAAAACATATTTCCAGAGGAAATAGAAAATTTAATAAATAGCATAGATGGAGTGGATGAATCATTTATATTTGGAAAACCAATATTAAAAGATGAAAATGACATAAAAATTTTTGCTAAAATTGTATACAATAAAGAACTAATGAAAGAATTATACAATGTAAATGATGAGAAAAAAATATATGAAATATTAAATGCTAAAATAAAAGAAATAAATAATCAAATGCCTAAGTACAAAGCAATAAGAGGAATTATATTAACACAAGAACCGTTAATAAAAACTACTACAAATAAAATAAAAAGACAAAACAACTTAGACGAAATTTTAAAAGAAGGAATAAAACTATAAAATGCAATTAGAAAATTTAGATACAAAATTTTTAGCTAGAAAGATCTATTATTATAAAACAATAGATTCTACCCAAACAGAAATGTGGAGAAAAATAGAAAATAATAACATAAAAGACGGAAGTGTTATCATAGCGGAAAATCAAACAAAAGGAAAACGGAACCCATGGTAGAAAATGGTATACAGAAGATCAAAACAGCGTTGCTTTTTCATTTGTAATAGAAGCTAATTGTGAAATTCAAAGATTAGAAGGAATGACATTAGAAATTGCAGAAACAATGATAACAGTATTAAAAAATATATATGGCATAGAGTTACAAATCAAATATCCAAATGATATTGTATATAACAATAAAAAGATAGGCGGAATACTTTCAGAAACTAGATTAAATAACACCAAAGTAAAATATATAGTTATAGGAATTGGAATAAACACAAATCAGATGGTGTTTAACGAAAATATAAAAGATATAGCATCTTCTATAAAAAAAGAATTTGGCATTAATGTAGATTCTAAGAAAATAATTGCAGAGTTTTGTAACGAATATGAAGAAAAAATTATAAAAAGGATTGGTAAGTAATATGAAAATAGGATATTTATTCCCAGGTCAAGGAGCACAATGTGTTGGAATGGGAAAAGACTTATATGAAAAATATGATTTAGTGAAAGAAACATATAAAAAAGTAAAAGAAATTACTGGGATTGATGTTGCAAAAATAAGTTTTGAAGGTAATGAAGAAGAATTAGGAAAAACTCAAAATACTCAAATAGCGATATTAACTATGAGTTTATCAATATTAAAATTATTAGAAAAAAATGAAATTAAAGCCGAGGTAGCAAGTGGGTTAAGCTTAGGAGAATATACAGCATTAATAAATAGTTCTGCAATTAGTTTTGAAGACGGAGTTAAAATAGTAGAAAAAAGAGGAGAGTACATGCAAAATTTAGTTCCTAGTGGTGAATGGGCAATGGCTGCTATTCTTGGAATGGAAGAACAACAAGTAGAAGAAGTTTGTGAAAAAGCATGTAATAATGAAGAAAATTTTGTAGTACCAGTTAATTTTAATTGTACGGGACAGATAGTTGTTTCAGGTAATAAATCAGGTGTTGAAGAGGCAGAAACTATTGCAAAACAATTAGGAGCTAAAAAAGTTAGAATATTAAAAACTTCCGGACCATTTCATACAGAAAAGCTTATAGAAGCATCAAATAAATTGAGGGAAGAACTAAAAAAATTGGAGATACATCAATTTAAAAATAAAGTTATAAAAAATATAGATGGTACAGTTTATACACAAAAAGATAATATAAAAGAAATCTTGGCAAAACACATAATAAGCCCAGTTAGATTTTCGAAAGGGCTTGAGACAATGCTAGAAATGGGAGTGGATACTTTTATAGAAATAGGACCAGGAAAAACATTATCTGGATTTGTTAAAAGAATGAATACAGATAAACAAATAAATATACTAAACATAAACAGTGTAGAAACATTGGAAAATACAATAAATTTTATTAGGAGGTTAGAAAATGAGTAAAGTCGCCTTAATAACCGGAGGAACAAGAGGAATTGGAAAACAAATTGCATTAACATTATCACAAATTGGATATAATATTGTCCTTAATTATAGAAATGAAAATACAGAACTTACAGAATTAAAAAGCGAAATTGAGAAAAATAATGTTAAATGTCTAACTGTAAAAGGAGATGTTTCCAATTTTTGTGATTGTGAAAATTTTGTAAAAGAAGCTATTAACGAGTTTGGAAATATAGATGTTTTAATTAATAATGCTGGGATTACTAGAGATATGTTACTCGCAAGAATGAAAAAAGAAGACTTTGAAGATGTTATTGACGTTAATTTAATTGGGACTTTTAATGTAACAAAAAATGTTATTGCTTATATGATGAAGGCAAGACATGGAAGAATAATCAATATTTCGTCTGTTGTAGGAATTTCTGGAAATGCAGGGCAAACAAATTATTCCGCTTCGAAAGCTGGAATAATAGGATTTACAAAAAGTTTGGCAAAAGAAGTAGCATCTAGAAATATTCTTGTAAATGGTGTTGCACCAGGTTTTATCGAAACTAGTATGACAGATGTGCTAAAAGATGAAATTAAAGAAGAAATTGCTAAAACAATACCTTTAAAAAGAATGGGAACCCCTCAAGATGTAGCAAATGTAATAAAGTTCTTGGTTTCAGAAGAAAGCAATTACATTACAGGCCAAATTATTAATGTTGATGGTGGAATGCTTATGTAAGTTTGAAATAAAATTTATTTCTTTTAGTAAAGTAAATAAATTTTTCACAATTAACGATTAGAAGAAAGGGAATTATTTAAATGAATGAAAAGAGAGTTGTAATAACAGGATTAGGAGCAATAACTCCAATAGGAAAAAACATAGAAGAAACATGGAATGGGATAAAAGAAAAAAAGTGTGGAATTGACAAAATATCATTATTTAATGCAGAAAATTTTAAAACATTATTTGATGCGGAAGTCAAAGAATATGATCCATTAAAATATTTTGATACTAAACAGGCTAAAAGACTAGATAGAAGCTCACAATTTGCTATAATTGCTGCAAAAGAAGCGTTTAAAGACAGTATGATTACAAGTAAAAATACTAATTTGGAAAGAGTAGGAGTATTTGTTAGTTCTGGTATAGGTGGATTAATAACAATACAAAAACAAGCTGAGACAAATTTACAAAAAGGAAATAATAGAGTTTCTCCAATGTTTATACCAATGGCAATTAATAATATGCCGGCAGGAAATATTGCAATAGAATTAGGCCTTAAAGGAGAATCAATTTCGATAGTAACGGCATGTGCTTCATCTACACATGCAATAGGAGAAGCGTACAGAAATATAAAATATGGTTATGAAGATGTTATATTAGCAGGAGGAACAGAAGCTTCTATCTGTGAACTTGGTATGGCAGGATTTGAAAATATGAAAGCTTTAACCCATGCTACAAAAAGAGAAAGAGCAAGTATACCATTTGATAAAGAAAGAAGTGGCTTTGTAATGGGAGAAGGAGCCGGAGTATTAGTTCTTGAAGAATTAGAACATGCAAAAACAAGAAAAGCAAAAATATATGGAGAAATTATAGGATATGGAGCAACATCAGACAGTTATCATATAACTTCACCATCACCAGATGGTGAAGGAGCTGCAAGAGCTATGACAAGGGCTATTAAAGATGCTAATATTAATCCAGAAGATATAGAATATATTAACGCACATGGGACTTCAACACATTTAAATGATTATTGTGAAACAATGGCAATAAAAAAAGCATTTGGTGAAGCGAGTAGTAAGGTAAGTGTAAGTTCAACAAAAGGAAATACAGGACATTTGCTAGGAGCTGCAGGAAGTGTTGAAGCTATAATATGTACAAAAGCAATTGCAGAACAAATCATTCCTCCGACAATTAATTATATAGAAAAAGATGAAGAATGTGATTTAGATATAGTGCCAAATGAAATAAGACATAAAAATTTAAATATAGTAATGTCTAATTCTTTAGGATTTGGTGGTCATAATGGAAGTATTATTATTAAAAAATATAAAGAATAGGAGATATTGTATATGGAATATGAGAAAATTAAACAATTAATGGAAGATATGGGAAACTCAAAATTATCTTCAATTGATATAGACTTTCCAGATGGTACAAAAATTAGCATGAAGAAAGAAGACAAAGAAACTATTAAAGTAGTTGAGAAAACAGAAGATAATTCAAAAGATACCAGCATAGAAAAAATGCAAAATAATACAGAAGATAAAAATATATCAGAAGAAAAAATAGTTAAATCACCAATGGTAGGAACATTTTACTTGAAACCATCACCAACAGCTAAACCATATGTTAATGTTGGAGAAAAAGTTTCTAAAGGAGATATACTTTGTATTGTTGAAGCAATGAAATTAATGAATGAAATAGAATCAGAATTTGATGGAGAAATAGCTGAAATATTAGTTAAAGATGGTGACGGTGTTGAATATGGCAAACCATTATTTAAAATAAAATAATACATAACGAAAGGAAAGTAAAAATGTTAAATAAAAAAGATATTGAAAAAATAATACCTCAAAGAGATCCGTTTTTAATGATTGATGAAGTAGAAGAATATATACCAGGAGAAAGTGCAGTTGCTTATAAGAATGTAAGCAAAGAAGAATGGTATTTTAAAGGACATTTCCCTGGTAATCCTATAATGCCTGGAGTGTTAATAACTGAAAGTTTGGCACAAACAGGAGCAATAGCTATATTGAGTATGGAAGAAAATAAAGGAAAAAATGCTTTATTTGGTGGAATAGACAAAATGAAATTTAAGAAAATGGTTGTGCCAGGAGACAAATTAAAATTAGAAGTAAAAATCATCAAAAGAAAAGGGCCAATTGGTGTAGGTGAGGCAATAGCAACAGTTGAAGGGAAAATAGTAGCAAAAGGAGAATTAACATTTGCTGTTGTATAAACTATACTAGAGTTTATAGAAAGGACAATTTATATGAATAAAATATTAATTGCTAATAGAGGAGAAATAGCAGTAAGAATAATTAGAGCATGTAAAGAAATGAATATAAAAACAGTTGCGGTATATTCGGATATAGATAAGGATGCAATGCATGTTAAATTAGCAGATGAGGCTGTTTGTATTGGACCTGCTAATTCGACTAAAAGTTATCTTAATTTTAAAAATATAATAGAGGCGGCAAATATTACAGGTGCAGATAGTATTCATCCTGGTTTTGGCTTTTTATCTGAAAATAGTAGTTTCGCTAAAATATGTGAAGAGTCAAATATTAAATTTATAGGTCCTTCATACAAAGTAATCGAATTAATGGGGAATAAATCAAATGCTAAAGAGCTAATGAAAAAGGCAGGGGTACCTGTAATACCAGGATCAGAAGGAAGTATAAAAGAATTAAAAGATGCTACATACATATGTAAGAAAATAGGTTACCCAGTAATGTTAAAAGCTTCTGCTGGCGGTGGTGGCAAAGGAATTAGGATTGTAACTAGTGAAGAAGAATTAGAAAAAAACTATAATATAGTAAAACAAGAAGCTAAAGTATCGTTTAATGATGATAATATTTACGTAGAAAAATTCATAAGAAATCCAAGACATGTTGAAATTCAAATATTAGCAGACGAACATGGAAATGTGATACATTTAGGAGAAAGAGATTGCTCTATCCAGCGAAGAAATCAAAAGGTTTTAGAAGAAACACCGTCAACAGCAATTGATGATAAACTAAGAAACAAAATGGGAGAAGCTGCTATAAAAGCAGCAAAAGCATCAGGATATACAAGTTGTGGAACAGTTGAGTTTTTAGTAGATAGTGACAAAAATTTTTACTTTATGGAAATGAATACAAGAATACAAGTTGAACATCCTATAACTGAAATGAGAACAGGGATTGACATTGTAAAATCACAAATAAAAATTGCTGCAGGTGAGGAACTAAAAATAAAACAGAAGAACGTTAACTTTAAAGGACATAGTATAGAATGCAGAATTAATGCAGAAAATCCTGGTAAAAAATTTATGCCATGTCCTGGTACTATAACAGGAATTAATTTGCCAGGAGGAAATGGAGTAAGAATAGATACTGCAATATATGAAGGATATACAATACCTCCGAATTACGATTCTATGATAATGAAAATAATAACTTATGGGGATACAAGAAATGAAGCAATTAGTAAAATGAAAAGAGCTTTAGAAGAAACAGTTATAGAAGGAATTGATACAAATATTGATTTCTTATTTAAAATTATTAAAAATCCTAATTTTTTAAGAGGGAATTTTGATACATCGTTCATAGAAAAAGAATTACATTTTTAATTTATTAATAATTATAAAATTATTTTAGATGTATATTAAAAAATTGTTTAAAAATATGTATAAACATTTTAGTTAACTAAATTACTATAAATCAAATATATATTTAATTTATAGAATGTAATGATATACGGAAGGAAAATAAGATGATAGTAGATAAAATAAAAAAAAGAGACGCGACTGCAAAGAAAATAGAAAACAAAGTAGATATACCAGTAGGAAAATGGGTAAAATGTGATAAGTGCAAAGAAATTCTATATAAAGAAACTGTAAGAGAAAATCATAGTATTTGCCCAAATTGCGGTGCTTATTTTAGAATGCATATAAATAAACGAATAGAATCAATTATAGATAAAGATACATATAAAAGATTTGATTTAGATATAGATACAACAAATCCTTTGAATTTAGAAGACTATCCAGAAAAAATAAAAAATCTAAGAAAAAAGACAGGGATACAAGAAGGTGTTGGATGTGGTACTGGAAAAATAAATGGAGAAGATGTTGTAATATGTGTAATGGATAGTGGATTTTTAATGGGAAGTATGGGAGTTGTTGTAGGAGAAAAAATAACATATTCAATTGAAAAAGCGATAGAATTAAAAATACCTTTAATAATATTTTGTGTATCTGGCGGAGCTAGAATGCAAGAAGGTATAATTTCTTTGATGCAAATGGCAAAAACAACATCAGCTATATCAAAATTAAATGATGCGGGAATATTATATATATCTGTATTAACAGATCCGACATATGGAGGAGTTACAGCATCTTTTGCAAGCATAGCAGATATAGTTCTAGCAGAACCCGGAGCTAGTATAGGATTTGCTGGGAAAAGAGTCATTGAACAAACTATAGGTGAAGAATTGCCAGAAGGTTTTCAAACGTCAGAATTTTTATTAGAGCATGGATTTATTGATAAAATAGTGAAACGAGAAGAACTGAAAGATACTATACATAAATTAATACTTTTTCATAAATAGACTTACATAAAAATATAAAAGAAAAAACAATTAATTCTAAAAGAAAGGAAAAATGATATGAAAAAAGATACAGCATGGGAAAAAGTTGAGATAGCAAGAAATCCAAAAAGAAAGACTTCGTTAGATTATATAGCAAATATTTTTGATGACTTTATCGAACTGCATGGAGATAGAAATTTTAAAGATGATAAAGCAATTGTATGTGGATTGGCTAAAATAGGAAAACAAAATTATACTGTAATAGCAGAACAAAAAGGTAGAAATACAAAAGAAAATATAGAAAGAAATTTCGGAATGCCAAATCCAGAAAGTTATAGAAAAGCAATAAGATTTATGAAACAAGCTGACAAATTTAAAAGACCGGTTATAACATTTATTGATACAAAAGGAGCTTATCCTGGAATAGAAGCGGAAGAAAGAGGGCAACGGAGAGGCGATAGCCAGTTCAATGCTTGAGATGGCAAAACTAAGGGTGCCAATTATCTCTATTATAATAGGTGAAGGGTCAAGCGGTGGAGCTTTGGCTATAGGAGTTGGAAATAAAGTATTTATGTTAGAAAATGCAATATACTCTATATTATCTCCAGAAGGATATGCAAGTATTTTATGGAAAGATGCAAGCAGAGCAAAAGAGGCTGCCGAAAAGATGAAGTTAACAGCAAAAGACTTATATGAATTAAAAGTTATTGACAAAATAATTAAAGAACCAATTGGTGACATTGAAGAATCATTCGAAATAACAGCAACAGAACTAAAAAAAGAAATACAAAAAGCTATTAAAGAATTTAAAAACATGTCAGAAGACGAAATAATAGAACAAAGATATCAAAAATTTAGAAATATGGGAGAATACAAAATAATAGAACAATAAAAAATAAGAGATCATTATAAAAGATCAAATTAATAATAAATTAGGAGGAAATAAAATGTTATTAGAAAATAAAAGAATATTAATAATGGGAATCAGAAATAAGTGGAGTATAGCATTTGGAATAGCAAAAGCTGCATATGAGAATGGTGCTCAATTAATTTTTACATATATGGGAGAAGAAAACAAAAACAAAATAGAAGAATTAATATCAGAATTTAAAGGTAGTAAAGCATATGTATTAAACGGTGCCTCAGAAGACGAACTAGTAAAAGATACATTTAAAAAAATCAAAGAAGAAAACGGAAAAATAGATGGGTTAGTTCATGCAATAGCACATGCGAACACAGAAGATTTGCATAACGATTTCATATACACAAGCAAAGAAGGATTATCACATGCGTGTGATGTAAGCTGTTATTCATTTGTACTTGCATCAAGAACAGCAAAAGAACTTGATATGTTAAATGAAAATGCAAGCATAATAACATTAACATATCATGGATCAACAAAAGTTTTAGAAGGATATAATGTAATGGGAATAGCAAAAGCAGCATTAGAATCAAGTGTCAGATACTTAGCTGAAAATCTAGGAAAAGATGGAATACGTGTAAATAGTGTTTCAGCAGGACCAATAAAAACATTATCAGCAAAAGGAATAAAAGACTTTAATTCAATACTAAACATAGTAGAAGAAAAAGCACCACTACACAAAAATGTTACCACAGTACAAATTGGAAACGTTGCAACATTCTTACTAAGTCCAATGTCAAATTGTATAACCGGTCAGACAATATATGCTGACAACGGATACAACATAATGGGAGTATAACTAAAAAATAATAAATTGCCAAAAGTTGCCAAAAGGGCCGGGTCTTTTTGGCAATTTTATAATTTTGCAAAATAACAATTTATATGTTATTATAAATTAAATTTTTATGAAAAGAGAATTGGATATGAAAAGCAAAAACATTTTAAGTAGTTTTAAATATGCGTTTCAAGGCATTGCAA
>CAKPRW010000052.1 GCA_934183045.1 uncultured Clostridia bacterium | reverse complement strand
AGTTTAATATAGCCAAGTCCAACATCATATAGTGTTTGAATTTTTTGCTTTATTTTTGGTATTTTATCAAAGAATTCTAGTGATTCTTCAACTGTCATATCTAATACATCTGCAATACTTTTTCCTTTATATTTTACTTCTAATGTTTCTCTATTATATCTTTTTCCTTTACATACTTCACATGGTACATAAACATCTGGTAAGAAATGCATTTCTATTTTATGAACTCCATCTCCTTGACAACTTTCACATCTACCTCCTGGTACATTAAAACTAAATCTTCCTTTTCCATATCCACGTAATTTTGCCTCATTTGTTTCTGCAAATATATTTCTTATTTCATCAAATACTCCTGTATATGTTGCCGGGTTACTTCTTGGTGTTCTTCCTATTGGTGATTGGTCTATATTTATTATTTTATCAATATTTTCAATTCCTTTAACAGTCTTACACTTTCCTGGCTTTTCATTTGCACCATTTAATTTTTGAGCAACTGTTTTATATAAAATTTCATTTACTAATGTTGATTTTCCAGAACCTGAAACACCTGTTACACAAGTAAATACACCAAGTGGGAATTTTACATCTATATTTTTTAAGTTGTGTTCTGTAGCTCCTTTTACTTCTATACATTTTGATTTTACTGCTTTTCTTCTTGTTTTTGGAACTTCTATTTTTCTTCTTCCACTTAAATATTGACCTGTAATAGAATTTTCTACTTTTTTTATTTCCTCTGCAGTACCTTGTGCCATAATGTTTCCACCATGAACACCTGCACCTGGTCCAATATCTATTATTTCATCTGCTGCATACATTGTGTCTTCATCATGTTCAACTACTAAAAGTGTATTTCCTAAATCTCTTAGTTTTTTTAATGTAGCCAATAGTTTATCATTGTCTCTTTGGTGTAATCCGAATACTTGGTTCATCTAATATATAAAGCACTCCTGTTAACCCTGAACCAATTTGAGTGGCAAGACGTATTCTTTGAGCCTCTCCTCCTGATAATGTTCCACTGCTTCTTGATAAGGTTAAATATTCCAATCCCACATCAATTAAGAATTGTAACCTTTGATCAATTTCTTTTAATATCAACTCTGAAATCATTGCTTCTGTTTTGTTTAATTCTAAATTATTCAAATATTCTTTAATTTGTCTAATTGACATTTCAGTTAACTCATTAATGTTTTTATCTCCAATTTTTATAGCTAATATTTCAGGCTTTAATCTCGCACCATTACAAGCGTAACAATGAGCTTCTGTCATATACATTTCATAAAAATCTCTCATTCCTTGTGATTTAGTTTCTCTATATCTTCTATCTAATGTAGGCAATACCCCTTCAAATGGAGATGTAAACTTTCTAGTTCCAGCATATGATGTATATTCAAAATCAATTTCTTCATCACCTGTACCATATAGTATTTTTTCCATAAACCAACGTGGTAAATCTTTTATTTTTTTATTTTTAATTTCAACATCATAATGTTTAGCAATACTTTCAAAATACATTTTGGCCATTGTATCTCCACGTTTCATTGTACTTGAACCAAATGCTTTTATACCATCATATAGTGTCTTATTTTTATCTGGTACAATTAAATCCTCATCCATTTTCATTAAATATCCAATACCTGTACATGTTTCACAAGCTCCAAATGGATTATTAAATGAAAACATTCTTGGTGTTAATTCTGGGAAACTAAATCCACAATGTGGACATGCATAATTGCAACTATATAATTTAGGACTATCTCCTACTATATCAATCAATACCATATTATCGGCGTGTTTTAATGCTATTTCCACAGATTCTGTCAATCTACTAACAATATCACTTTTTACAACTAATCTATCTACAATTAATGCTATGTCATGTTTCTTTTTTCTATCTATCTTAATATCATCTTCGCCTAATTCATAGATTTCTCCATCAATTCTTACTCTTACAAAGCCTTCTTTTTGGTATCCTTCTAATTGCTTAACAAATTCTCCTTTACGGCCTCTTACAACTGGTGCCAAAACTTGTATCTTAGTACCTTCCTTCAAATTCATGATATTATCTACAATTTGATCAATACTTTGCTTCTCTATTTTTGTATGGCAATTTGGACAATAAGGTACACCAATTCTTGCATACAACAAACGAATATAATCATAAATCTCTGTCACAGTTCCAACCGTAGAACGTGGATTCTTAGAAGTAGTCTTCTGATCAATAGAAATAGCTGGTGAAAGTCCATCAATTCTTTCCACATCAGGTTTTTCCATCAATCCCAAAAACTGTCTTGCATAAGAAGACAAGCTCTCTACATACCTTCTTTGACCCTCAGCATACAAAGTGTCAAACGCCAAAGACGACTTACCAGATCCAGACAAACCTGTAACAACAACCAACTTATCCCTTGGAATCTCCAAATCTATATTCTTCAAATTATGTTCCTTTGCACCTTTTATAATGATCTTATCATTCATAATCTTCCCCCACTTTTTTGCCAAAAGGGCCGGGTCTTTTTGGCAATTTTTTTAACAAAATAATTATACTATATTTTCAAAACAAAAACAAGAGTTTGGTAAATTTTTCTATAAAATTAAACATCTTTACTAAAACAATAATTTAATAAAGATGTTTTTTATACCTTCCATTTTGTATTTTTTTATAATTTTTTAGCTATATGGTTTTGCATATTTATATAACTTAGCATAATATCCGTTTTGTTCAATCAATTCTTTATGATTTCCTTTTTCTATCAATTCTCCGTTATTAATTACCAATATATTATCACAAATTTTTATAGTATTTAATCTATGTGCAATAATAAAAGATATTTTTCCTTTTGTCACATTCTCAATAGCGTTTTGTACTAAATTTTCTACACTTGGACTTAAAGAAGAAGTTACTTCATCTAAAATAATAATATCAGGGTCCATAGCCATAATTCTAGCAAAATTTATCAATTGCCTTTCACCTGTAGAAAATAAATCTATATTATTATAAATATCGGAAGCATATCCATCTTTCAATCCCATTATTTTATCATGCAATTTCAATTTCTTAAAAATATCTTTTATTTCTTCTATAGTTATATTTTTATTTACATATCTTATATTATCAACAATTGTATTTGGAACTATTCTAACGTCTTGCATAATATATCCTATTTTATTTCTAACAGACTTTACTGTATAATCTTTATAATTATGTCCATTAATTAATATCTCTCCTTGTTGTGCCTCATATAATCTACATATTAAATTAGTAATTGTTGTTTTTCCGCTTCCAGTTTTACCTATTAATGCGATTTTTTCATTCTTTTTTGCTTTGAAAGAAAAATTTTTAATAATATTTTTACTACTTTCATATGAAAATTTAACATTTTTAAATTCTATTTCATTGACTTTTTCTTCTAAACATTTTCCCTTTTCTAATGATTCCTCTTCCTCTTTTTCTAAAAAATGTAATATTTTTGAATAAGAGATAACTGATTGATTAAAATCTGTTAAATGTTTTACAAACCAATTAAATTGAGATTTTAAACTAGATTCATATTCAATGATAAGCATAATACTAGCATATGTCATAGTTCCTTGCAAGATTTCCAATCCACCAAAGTAAATTATTATAATTGTCGCAAACGAGGTAATAAATTCAAAAATATTTTTATATATAGAAATTATTTTTTCTAACTTTATATTATTTTGTGTAAATTCTTCCAATTTTATTCTTAACTGTTCACATTTTTGGTCTACAATATCTAATGTCTTTATTGTAAAAAAACTTTGAATTCCTTCATTTATAATACTATATATTTCCATATTTATTTTTCTGATTTCATGTATGTTTGATACTGTTTTTTTATTAAAAATCAATGTAATTATAAATCCAATTAAATACAATCCTAATATCATTAATGTAATTTTTACATTAACAAATATTAAAAAAACTAAAACAATAGAAAAACGAACTAACCCCATTACAAACATTTCAGTTATAATAATAGGAAATAATTCTCCTGCTTTTAAAGAATCTTCTTGCAAAAATTGCAAAATAGTACCTGTATTACTTCTATCGTAAAATTCTGCTTTAATATATTGCAATTTAGCAAATATCTTTCCTCTTAAATCCCTTTGTATTTCTCTTTTTAAAACAAATCTCATATCACAATGTTTTAGCACTAAAAAACATTGTAATATAATAAAGAAAATATAAATCATAGTGAAAAGAATCAACATTGCTTTATTTTGATCTGGAATATATATATCCAATATTTGTTTCATTATGTATGGAATAGTGATTATTTCAATGATTGCTGTTACCACAATTACAAAAATTAATATCATTAATTTTTTATGATATCCTGTTTTATCATACATTGACTTTATTTCTTTCATTTTTTTCTTTAACATCATCAATTTGATATCCCGTCCTCTAATTTTTTTATATCTGAGCTTTGATTTTTAATATTAATTATTTTATCTATACTTTGTTCTACATTTTTATCATATGTTATAAATATCATTGTTTTGTCACTAT
The DNA here is from genome assembly GCA_934183045.1 of uncultured Clostridia bacterium. GTDB lineage: Bacteria > Bacillota > Clostridia > TANB77 > CAG-508 > CAG-269. The sequence continues at coordinate 6,227 of CAKPRW010000052.1, read as the reverse complement.
ACTTTTGTAAATTTTTTAGTATATTTTTTCTTGTTTCATTATCTAATTTATTAAATACATTATCAAATATCATTATTGGTTTATTTCTAATTAATGCTCTTGCAATCAAAATTCTTTGTTTCTGTCCGCCTGACAATTTTAATCCTTTTTCTCCGACTTTTGTTTCAAACTGTTTCTCAAATTTTTGTATATCCTTTAGTATTTCGCTATCAGAAACAGCTTGTCTTATATATGACTCTTCATATGTTTTATCTAATTGGAGATTTTCTCTAATTGTTCCTGAAAACATTTCACTGTCACCTGAAATATAATCTACATATTCTCTTATATTTTCTTTATTTAATGTTTTACTATTATGATAATTGTAATAAATATTCCCTTCTATAGGATAAAATCCCATCATTGCTTTGACTAAACTACTTTTTCCACTTCCATTTTCACCGATAATCAATATCTTTTCTCCCTTTTTCATCTCGCAATTTACGTTTTCTAGTATTTTTATCCCATTTACAGTAACAGAAACATTATGAAATATTATATCTCCATCTAGTTCATAATGATAATATTTATTTTCTTCTTCTTCCAGCTTAATTAATTTGTTAATCTTTTTCGTTACAACAAAAAATGTGTCAATCACTTCTAAATTAGCTCCTACAGTCAAAAAGCAATCTAGTATTTTTTTCGCAAATATAATTAATGCAGTCAGACTTCCTAATGTCATTTTTCCTTGTATCACAGCCAGTCCACCTAACAAATAGATAATCGGATTGATCATATATGTAATATGATCGTTTATAATTTCATAAAACAAAATTAATTTTACTAACTTTATATCCTGCTTTTTACATTCCTCATTAAGATAATTGTATTTTTCTATTTCTTCATATTGTTTATTAAATACTCTAATTAATTTAAAATTGCTAATGTTATTGATTGTTGCTTTTAATAATTTTCTCCTTTTTATGATTACTTTTTCTAATGATTGTTTTAATTTTTGATAATACCATATAGCAAAAATTATCATAAGAATTACTGTTGCCATAATGTATATAACAACTGACAAATTCAAAGCCATTCCTTTAGTTAATATAAAATAACTTAACGATAAAATATCTAATATCAAATTAAAAAATTTATTAAAAAATTCTGCATAATCTTCAGCGTCGTCATTAACTCTTTGTAACATTTCGCTTTTATCGTATGAACTATAACTTTGATACTTTAGTTTTAAAACATGTTTATATAAAATTAGTTTTAAATTTGATTTTATTTTTAATGTAAATTTTGAAGTTATTAAATCTCTTATATATTTTGTTAAAAATAAAATAGCATTAATTATTACTATAATAATTGCAATAATTATTAATCCTTTAGTTTTTTCATTTTGCATATTATCTAATAAATATTGTGGAATTTCTTGATTTTGAAATAATACGCCATCAATACCATATTTGATATACAATGCTATTTGCAAACTCAAATATGAGATCAAAATACTTAATAGAATTAATAAAATAATATATTTCTTTGCTCCTTTAAATACCTTTTTTATTATTCCTAAGTTCATTAAAAACAAACTCTCTTTCATTTAATATGTATTAATTTGACCAATTTGCTTTTTACCATTACTTTGTTATTAGTTATTAGATAACAAAAAAATTGCCAAAAAGCCCCGGCCCTTTTGACAATTATATGTTAATAAAGTTTGTATTTCTTCATTTTTTTGGTATCAAATATGTTAAGTTTTTTGAATTGCAATGCATATTTCACAAGAGTTTTTATAGTAAATTTCTAATTGTGGATAGTATAACGCTTCTTTATACCCTGATGAAGGTAACCATTTGGTGTACATATATGTATATAGACTACTGATATTTTTTTGTTCTTTGTTTGGTAATAGAAAACATACCCATAATGCTTTTGGTATTTTTATTGTTTTGAAGTTTTTTATTTTTGTTTTGCCTGCTATATAATACATGTTTTTTGTTGTGTAATTATTGTTTTCGATAATTGTTTTATAAATTCCATAATATAGTTCTTTTTGATTACTGTTTTGAATTAGAAAATCCATTGTTCCGTCTTGCTTACTTTTGGTGTATAATTCACTAATTGTTTTATAGTCTTCATCTGTTATTATTCCTGTTGTTACTCCATAAAATTCTTGTTCTTCCATTTCAGTAATTCTATATTCAAATTCTTTGATTTCTTCTATTGCAGATTTAAATTGTATTTTATCAAATATTTTTAGTGGTTTATTGCTTTTTCTTGCTATTGATGGTGATATTCCATGCATTTTTTTAAATGCATTTGAAAATGAAACTGGTGAGTCATATTTGTATTTTAAAGCAATATCTATAATTTTTATATTTGTTCTTTTTATATCTTCTGCCGCTTTACTTAGTCTTCTTTTTCTTATATATTCTGTTAATGTCATTCCTGTTAAAAAAGAAAATGTTCTTTGTAAGGAATATGATGATATTCCTACAATCTTGGCTAATTCGTTATAATCAATTTCGTTTGTTAATTCTTTTTCTATTGTATCAATTACTTTATTTAAGTTATCATAATAATTCATATTACACACCTTTTAGTTGTTATTCTAATTTCTACGTTCTATATTTTTCCTCATTAATACTAATTTAGAAAATTCCTACAATTTCGCCATTTTTATCTATATCAATATTTTCTGCTGCTGCTATTTTAGGAAGTCCTGGCATTGTCATTATTTTTCCAGCTAGTACTACAACGAAACCAGCTCCTGACTTCAATTCTATATTTCTCACATGAATATTGTATTCGTTTTTACATTCTAAATTTTTAGGATCATCTGAAAATGAATATTGTGTTTTTGCAATACATATTGGTAAATTACCATATCCTAATTCTTCAATTTTTTTAATTTCATTTAGTGCTTCTTCTGAATATTCTACATCTCTTGCATTATAAATTTTTTGAGCAACCTTTTGTATTTTTTCTTTTATTGAATCTTCTAAATCATAAATATATTTAAAATCTTCTTTTTGATTAACTAAATCTACAATTTTGTTAGCAATATCTACTGCTCCTTCTCCACCTTTTGCCCATCCTTCTACTAAGCTTAGTTCTACATCTTTTTCTTCCAATTTTTCTCTTAAAAATTCTATTTCTTTTTCTGTGTCTTGACTGTATTTATTGATTGCTACAATTACATTTAATCCAAATCTATTTTTTATATTATCAATATGATGATATAAATTATCTATTCCTTTTTCTAGCCCCTCTATATTTTCTTCTTGTATTTTTTCTTTTTCTATTCCACCATGATATTTTAAAGCTTTTATTGTTGCAACTAATACAACTGCATCAGGCTTTAAATCTGCTCTTCTACATTTAATATCTATGAATTTCTCAGCTCCTAAATCAGCTCCAAATCCTGCTTCTGTAATAACATAATCTCCCAACTTTAACGCTAACTTTGTTGCAATAACACTATTACATCCATGTGCAATATTTGCAAAAGGTCCTCCATGTATTATCGCTGGTGTATGTTCCAAAGTCTGTACTAAATTTGGTTTTAGTGCATCTTTTAATAATACCGTCATTGCTCCTTGTGCCTTCAATTGCTTAGCATATATAGGTTGTCCTTCTTTGTTATATCCTATTAAAATGTTTCCTAATCTTTCTTTTAAATCTTCAATGTTTTTTGCTAAGCATAATATTGCCATAATTTCAGATGCAACTGTTATATCAAAATAATCATATCTTGGAACAATTTTCTGTTCTCCTGATAAACCTGTATGTATCTTTCTTAATTGTCTATCATTTAAATCAACACATCTTTTCCATACGATTTTTTCAAAATTCAATTCATTTCCATAATAAATGTGATTATCAATTAGACTTGAAAGCAAGTTATTTGCAGATGTTATAGCGTGAATATCTCCAGTAAAATGTAAATTAATATCTTCCATTGGTGCTACTTGTACTTTTCCTCCACCTGTTGCTCCTCCTTTGATTCCAAATACAGGACCTAGTGATGGTTCTCTTAATGTTAAAATAGATTTTTTTCCTATTTTTCTCAAACCATCTGCAATTGCAATTGACATTGTTGTTTTTCCTTCGCCTAATGGCGTTGGACTAATTGCTGTAACCAAAATGAGTTTTCCATCTTTTTTATCTTTTAAATTCTCGTATACATTGTTAGATATTTTGGCTTTATATTTTCCATATTGTTCAATATTGTCTTCTTCAATTCCTATTTTTTTTGCTATATCTACTATATTTTCCAACTTAGTATTTCTTGCAATTTCTATATCAGTCATATTAATCACATCCCTTTATTTCAACTTTTTAGTAAATATGTTTTCAGTATTTTATTGTTTAAATTACAAATTACAGTTTATATTATTTTTATGTATTGTTATTTTAGAAGATTATTCCTGCAACAACACCTATTAAAGCACCTACAAATACTTGGACCGGCGTATGTCCTAATACTTCTACTAATCTTTCAGATACCTGTATACCAGTTAATCCTGGTGTTTCTACTAATTTGTTTAATAGTGCTGCTTGTTTTCCTGCAGCCCTTCTTACTCCACATGCATCATACATTACAACTATAGCCATAATAAATGCTACTCCAAATACCGCACTATTTAGACCTTCATATTTTCCTATAAGAGTAGCCAAACTTGATACTACAGCAGAATGAGAACTTGGCATTCCTCCAGCTCCTAAAATTCTTTTAAAATTAAATTTTTTAGTTGTTACTAAATCATAAACTAATTTAAATAATTGTATACCAAACCATAAAAAGAATGGTATATAAATATATTTATTTTGTACAAATGCTATAAAATCATTCTTCAATTTTTAATCCCCCTTCGTATTCTAGTTTGCCTCAAAATCTTCTTCTTTCATTTGACCATCTTTATTTACTAGAATTGTAATTTTCTTTTCTGCTTCCTCTAAAATTTTATTACATTCTTTTGAAATATTTATTCCTTCTTCAAATTTGGCAACTGATTCGTCCAAATTTAATTCTCCTTTTTCTAATTCGGCTACAATCTCTTCTAATTGACTCATTTGTTCTTCAAAACTTTTTTTACTCATTATAATCTCCTTTATTATATCTTTATTAATTTTATTGCTGTGTAACTTCTCCTGTTGATAGATTAACTTGATACCAAGCCATTACCTGTGTAGTTTCTTTATTGTTTACAGAAACCATATAATTATCTCCATCATGATTAGCAATATTAAAGCTTACTGTACTATCATTTGCTCCCCATTTGTTTTTTACTAATTCTAACACTTTTTCTTCATTAGTTGGTCCTTGATTTTGTTGTTCTATACTTTCTTGTTCTTCTCTTCCTATAATTTGATCTTGTGCTTGTTGTTCACTATCTTGAACTTCTTCACTAACAGCATTTTCTACTATAGTATTTTCTACTGTTGGTTCTTCAATTTCATTTTCTTGTTCATTATCATTATTAATTTCTTCAATTATCTCATTTTTTTCTACTTCTTCTATTACTGTATTTTCTTGCTCTTCTTTTTGTGGTTTTCTCATAAAGATAAAACATATTACAACTATAATTATTAATAATATAGCACAACTTATATATATTATCATTTTTTTATTTTTATCTTCCATAATTTTATACCTCCTATTGTATCTTTGCAACTTTTTTTCCATCTACTAATTGTATATTTACAATATCATCTTTTTTTACATCTTTAGTTGTTTTTACAATTTTCCCATCTTTTTCTATTATTGAATATCCTCTATATAAAGTTTTTAAAGGGCTGTATGCGTCTAATTTTGCAACCAACTCTATATATCTAGTTTTATCTTTTTCTTGTCTTACTTTCATAATATTTTCTAGTTGTTTTATATAGTTATCTATTTGAATATATGCTTCGTTTATTCGCCTAGTAGGTTCCTTTAAAACTGAACTAGATATGCATTTTTCATATCTGAGTTTCATTAGTTCAACTTTTTTTATTAATGAACTTCTCAATCTATCTTGACAAACTTGAATTTTTTGTTTTACTTCATATACGTCTGGTACAGCTAATTCTGCTGCTGCAGATGGTGTTGGTGCTCTTAAATCTGACACAAAATCTGCTATTGTAAAGTCTGTTTCATGCCCTACTGCAGAAATAACAGGTATTTCTGATTCATAAATACTTTGAGCTACAACTTTCTCATTAAAAGGCCACAAATCTTCTAATGACCCTCCACC
>CAKPRW010000051.1 GCA_934183045.1 uncultured Clostridia bacterium | reverse complement strand
CTGTTTTTGACGCTTCTAATTCAAGAAATGTTTTTGATTCTTCTCCTTTTTTTACTGAAAGTATTGATGTTGAAATTTCTACCATTTTTTATGTTCCTCCTTTTCTTTTAATTCTGTATATATCTTACAAAATCTATCATATCTTTCCTGTTTAATTTTCCCCTGTTTTATAGCCATTTTTATCCCACAATTTTCTTCTTTTATATGAGTGCATCCAACAAATTCGCAATTTTTTATATTCTCTTGAAATTCTATAAAATAATTAGCTAAATCGTTACTTTCTATTTCTGATATATCAAATGTAGAAAAACCTGGAGTATCAGCAATATATGTATTTTCATCTATCTTATATAATTTAATTGCCGTTGTAGTATTTTTACCTCTTTTATTTTTCTTACTTATTTCTCCTTCTTCTGTAACTTCTTTATTGAATATTCCATTTATTAAAGTTGATTTTCCTACTCCAGAATTTCCTGAAAAAGCATTAATATTATCTTTTAAAATATTTTTCAGTTCATCTATTCCCTTTTTTTCTTTTGCTTGTGTTTCGATAATTTTATATCCTATATCTTGATATACTTTTTTTATATCTTTAAATTTTTCTTCTTCGTCTAAATCTGTCTTATTAAGTACAATAACAGCTTTTATTCCTAGCCATTCAGCAAATACCAATTGTTTATCTAACATTAGTAAATCTGGTTTTGGATCTTTACTAGATACTACAAATATTATTTGCGTTATATTAGCAAGTTTAGGTCTTTTTACATACACATTTCTATTTTGTATTTCATCTATTACAGCTTTTTTATTTGTTTCATCTATCACATCAATTTCTACATTATCTCCAACTACTGGAGTTATTTCATCTTTTTTAAATTTTCCCCTAGCTGTAGCTTCGTATATTTTATTATCTGATTCAATATAATATAAATTTGCAATATTTTCTATTATTAATCCTTGCATTTACTCTCCTTTAATTTTATAGGGAACGATAAATCTCGTTCCCTTATTTTTTTATGTTATTTAACCGTTTTTGAAGTTTCATTATTTAAATTGATAGATAATTGTCTAGTCCAATTTCCACCATTTGAATCTGTTAAAGTTACTGTCAAATCCATAGATCCCTTACCTGTAATTGAAGCACTCTTTGTTGTATTTTTGTCAACTCCAGAATCTGACCACAATGTTGTACCTCCTGATTTAATTGTTATATTAACAGTTTTAGCTGTACTTGTTGTCTCAGTAGCTGTATTATTAGTATTTGTTGTTTCTTCTTTATATCCTCCTGTAATTGATTTTACATCTATTGATATATTAGCTGTTTTATTTTCTGCAACTTTATTTACTGTAATTGTTACTGATGTACCTTCATCAACTTCTTTACCAGAATCTAAACTTTGTTTTAATACAACTCCGTTTTCTTTTGATGTATTTTCTTCATATGAAATATTAACTTTTAGTCCTAAATCTTCTAAAGTCTTTTTAGCTGTTGCTTCTGTTTGTCCTATTACACTTATCATAGTAACTTGTTTTATTCCTGTTCCAATACTTACATGTATTTTCACAGTATCTCCTGCATAGGCATCTGTATTTGCATCTGTTTCTTGACTAATTACATATCCTTCTTCAACTTTCTTGCTTGTTTCTTCAACAACTTCTGCCTTTAAGTTTGCATCTTCTAATGCTTTTATAGCTTCTTCTTTTTCCATTCCAACAACTTTTGGAACTGTAGTTTTTTCCTGTCCCTTACTTATTACTACTTTTACAGTACTTCCCTGTTTTACTTTATTGTAATTTTCTACATATGAAGGATTTTGTGATATAACATATCCTTCTGGAACATCTTTATTATATTCTTCTTTATCTACTTCAAATTTTAGTTTTGCATCCTCTATTTCTTGTTTAGCTTCATCTTGAGATAATCCTACAACATTTGGCATAGATACTTCTGGTGGATTTATAACATCAAAAACTATCATTGTTCCTACTAAACTTAAGACAAACAATAATATTAATCCTATGATACTGCTTAAAACTTTATGTTGTTTTATAAAACTCTTTAGTTTTCCGTCTTTTTTTCCTTTTTTATTTTTTGGCTTGTCGTCCTCATCTATATCTCCATACATTCTTGTATCAATTTTTTGAGTCATAGCAGTTGGATCATATTCTTCTTCTACAAAATCACCATCCGGATTTTTTAATGCTCTTTTTAAATCCATTAACATTTCTGTTGCTGTTTGATATCTTAATGTACTATCTTTTTGTAGAGCTTTCATTATAATTTGATTAATAGCATTTGGTACATCTGGATTTACTTCTATTGGTTCTTTTGGATCTTCTTGCATATGTTTTAATGCTACAGATACTGGTGTATCAGCATCAAATGGAACTTTTCCTGTTACCATTTCATACATTACAACTCCTAAAGAATAAATATCTGATTTAGCATCTGTAAATCCACCTCTTGCGTGTTCAGGTGAAAAATAGTGAACAGATCCAATTGTAGTTCCAAAAGCTGTAATTGTAGAATTTGATACTGCTTTTGCTATACCAAAATCTGTTACTTTTGCAACTCCATCCTCTGTAATTATAATGTTATGTGGTTTAATATCTCTATGAACAATATTATTTTTATGAGCCATTTCTAATGCTGATGCTATTTGAATAGCTACATTTATAGACCATTTCCATGGTAGTGGTCCATGTTCTTCTAAAATAATTTCTTTTAAAGTCTTTCCTTGTATTAATTCCATAACAATATAATATAAATTACCTTCTACTCCAACATCATAAATTGAAACAATATTTGCATGAGTTAATCTTGCTGCTGATTGAGCTTCTCCTTCAAATCTCTTAATAAACTCATCATCTGTCGTAAATTCATCTCTTAATATTTTTACTGCTACATTTCTTTTTAGGACTTTGTCTTCGGCTTTATATACGGTAGCCATCCCACCATTACCTATATTTTTTATTATCTCATATCTATTCCCTAATAACTTACCTTCTAAATTCATATTTATCTCCCCTTAATATGTGTTTATACGTAGATTGTTATATGTTTTTGATAACAATAACTGTTATATTATCATATCCCCCATTATCATTCGCTATCTTTACTAACTCTTTTGATGCTAATTCTATATTTTTCTTAGCTAATCTAAACATTTCTTCTTGTGGCACTAAATTTGATAATCCATCTGAACACATTATTAAAATATCATCTTTTAAGAATCCTTTTACCATAACATCAGGTTCAACGAAAGCATTACATCCGAAGTGCTTTCATAAGCATATTTTTTTGTGGATGATGTACCGCTTCTTCTTTTGTTATTGTCCCATCTTTTACTAATTTTTGAACATAACTATGGTCTTGTGTTAATTTTCTCATAAACTCTTTTCTTATTCTATATATTCTACTATCTCCTACATGACCAATAAACGCTCTATTATTATATATTAAACATATTTCTAAAGTAGTACCCATTCCTTCTAATTCTTTATTTTCCTGTGCCTTTTCATACACTACCATATTGGCATATTCCATACTACTTGCTACTAATTGAATTATGCTATCTTTATCTTTTTCTATTTCTTTAAAATTATTTTCAATATAACTTTTTGCTGATTGAATCGCAAGATTACTTGCTATCTCTCCTCCATTATATCCTCCCATTCCATCAGCTAACATATATAATTGCACTTCATCTAATGAATCAGATATATAATATGAATCTTCATTTATTTCTCTAACTTTACCAATATCTGACTTAGCATAAGCTTTTATCATTTTTTCACCTCTCTTTTCTTTAGATTTTTATATCTTTTTCTATTATTTACTTTGATACCTTTATATCATAAGTTTTATATTTTTGCAAGTATATACAAATATTAGTAATTGACTAATTTTCCGCTAGCTTGTATAATAAAACAATAATATATATTTTCTTAGGAGTTAAAAATGAATACAACTTATTTAGATAAATTAGAATTTAATAAGATTAAAGAAATGTTAGGTAACTTTTCTTGTACTTATGTTGGAAAAAAATTATGTTTTGATTTACAGCCAATAAATGTAAAAGAAACTGTACAACATAATTTACAAGAAACTCAAGAAGCTGTTAATTTAATAGAAAGAAACAATACACCTTCTTTTTATGAAATTGAAGATATTTCTATTATCTTAAAAACACTAGAAAGTGATAACACATTATCAGCAAAATCTATTTTAGATCTAGCAAATATTTTCAAACTTTCTCAAGAACTAAAAAATTATTTTGATAAAGATTTTATAAATACAAATGATTATCCTATTATTTCAGTTTTATTTGACGAACTTTATTCTAATAAAAATATATTAGATAAAATATATTCTTGTATTTTATATGATTTAACTATAGATGATAAAGCTTCTAATGTACTACATAATATAAGAAGAAAACAAAGAAAATTAGAACAAGATATTAAAGATACTTTAAATAAAATGATACATTCTTCTAATTATTCAAAATTCATTCAAGAAAATGTAATCACAATTAGGAATGATCGTTTTGTTATACCAATAAAAGAAGAATATCGTTCACATATAAAAGGATTTGTCCATGACATCTCTAATGCAGGTTCTACTATTTTTATTGAACCTATATCTGTATTTGAAATGAATAATGAAATAAATCAATTAAAAATTGAAGAAACAATTGAAATTGAGAAAATTTTAAAAGAGTTATCTCTTTTATTTAAACCTTATATTGAAGAATTAAAATTAGACACAAAATTAATTGGAACTTTAGATTTTATATTTGCAAAAGCTAAACTTTCAAAATCTCTTAATGCCATTACTCCAATTATTAATGATAACAAGGAAATAAACTTAATTAATGCTAGACATCCTCTAATTGATCCTGATAAAGTTGTTCCTATAACAGTTGAATTAGGAAATAACTTTTCTACATTACTTATTACAGGTCCTAATACTGGTGGAAAAACAGTAACTTTAAAAACTATAGGTTTGCTTTCTTGTATGGCTTGTAGTGGTTTAAATATACCGGCTAAAGAAAAATCTAGCATTTATGTTTTTGATAAAATATTCACAGATATAGGTGATGATCAAAGTATTAGTGACTCTTTAAGCACATTTTCTTCTCATATGAAAAATATTGTAAAAATCACAGAAAATGTTAATCAAAATTCTTTAGTACTTATCGACGAGCTTGGATCTGGAACTGATCCTATTGAAGGAGCAAATCTTGCAATAAGTATATTAGACTTTTTAAAAGCTAAAGGTTGCCTTACTGTTGTCACAACACATTATCAAGAATTAAAACATTATGCATTAATTACAGATGGTTTTGAAAATGCATCTGTAGAATTTAATGTAAATACTTTAAGTCCAACATATAAATTACTTGTCGGAATCCCTGGAAAAAGTAATGCTTTTGCAATTAGTAAAAAACTAGGATTATCAGATTCTATAATAAATAAAGCAAAATCTTTAATGACTAGTGAAGAAATAAATATTGAAGAACTATTAAAAAATATTTATGATGACAAATCTATAATTGAAAAAGAAAAAATAGATATTGAAAAACAATTAGAACAAGTTTCATTATTAAGAAAATCTTTAGAACATGATAATTCTTCTTTAAAAATGCATGAGAAAGAATTAATTGACAATGCTAAAATTAAAGCTCGTAATATTTTATTAGATGCTAAAGAAGAAGCTTCTCAAATTATTAAAGACTTAAATAAATCTAATGATTTAAAAACTTCTGATAAATTAAGGAATAAACTAAATAATAAAATCAAAGAAATCCAAATAATATCTGATGAACAAGCAGATTTTAATAACTTAAATGCATCTGATATAAAACCTAACATGGAAGTTTATGTTTCAAACTTTAATCAAAATGGTATTGTATTATCTAATGTTAATAAGTCAAATGATGTACAAATTCAAATGGGATCTATAAAAACTAATGTTAATATTAAATATTTACAGCCTATATCAAAGCCTGATAAAAAAACTAATACATTAGATTCTGATTATACTAGAATTTCTAAATCTAAAAATGTAAAAACTGAAATTAATGTAATTGGATTGAATGTTGAAGAAGCAACTTTTGTTGTTGATAAATTTTTGGATGATTGCGCTTTAGCCAAACTTGAAACTGTTAGAATAGTTCATGGTAAAGGGACTGGAAAATTGCGTGACGGAATACATCGTTTCTTAAAGAAACATCCACATGTTAAGTCTTTTAGATTGGGGACTTACGGAGAAGGTGAAATGGGTGTTACTGTTGTTGAAATAAAAAGGTAGCTATTAATTTATTTGATAAAATAATAAAAGTCTATTAATTTTTGCTGTTATGTTTTGCAATTAATATTAATAGACTTTTATATTTTATTGTTTGCCATTGTGATTTATTATATGTTTTCTAGTAAATTAATATAAATATTATAAGTGTTTATAGAAATTATAATTTTATTTGTTCTAAATTTATTAATTCATTTTTTCTAAATGATCATCTTCATTAATTATCTGTGAACTCTCATCTGTATTTCTAATTCCATTTTCTTCGACAGTTTCAGCATGTCTAATTAAATAAATTACAGTATCCTTCATTTGTTATAGCTCCTCTTTTTATTTATATATTTATTAGGAAATTTTTTTATTTTATTAAACCTACACATACTTCTCCACTAATAACACTGTTCTACCGCTTCTAGTTGTACCATCAATTCCCTTTATCACAAATCTTCCTTTTCCTCTAATGGTTATTATATCATTAATCTTTACTTGCTTAGACAATTTGGTTTCGTTTTGTCCATTTACAAAGACTCTCTCCTGATTCATAATTTGAGCTGCTTTACTTCTTGAGGTTCTCGCCAAATCAGATACTACATTATCTAATCTTAAAGATGGAATAATAATTTTAATTTCTTCCATTCTTATTTCTTTCTTTTTTAAATCTTTTAAATCAATAACATCAAATTTACAATTTTCAAATCTAGTTAGTGATGGTAATTCCTTTTGAATAATTGGCATAAAATCTTCAACAACAATAATATCCGCTCCTTCTTCAGAAACTAAAATATCTCCTACCTTTTCTCTTTTTAGCCCCAACTTTACAATACCACCTAGATAATTTCTATGAGAATACTTTCCTTTTTCTTCATCCGCTACTTTCACTCTAAGCACTTTTAAAATCTTATTATAATTCTTCTCTAACATTTCCTCAGTATAATTTTCAGGATAAACAATTACCACTTTTCGTTCAGCGTCCTCATAACCGCCAAACAACTTACAATTATCAATATTAAACTTTCTCAAAAAACTCTGTACTAGCGCAACTTGATACATATCCAAAAAATCCGTAAACTCAATTCTATTGCTTTTTTTAGATAATTCAATCTTATCAAGCAACTGCGCCAAGCACATCTTATCCTCTTGTTTCTTATAATCTTTCAACAAATCTTGTTTATTCATACATTCCTCCTACCGGGATTAGGGGACGTTCCTCTTTTTCCCTTTTTTATAGTTTCTTCATCTACGTGATATAGTTTTTCTATTTCTTCTACTGTTCCATGTTTTATGTATTTGTCTGGATATGCATATGTTTTTATTTTTGTGTCTTTTATTTCTTCTTCTATTATTAGTTCTTTGATTGCTGTTGATAGCCCATTTATTGTTGTTCCGTCTTCTATTGTTATGACGTTTTTTGTTTTTTCTATTGATGTTTTTATTGTTGCTTTGTCCAATGGCTTTAGAAATCTTGCATTTATTACTTCCGCATTTATGTTATCTTTTTCTATATCTTTTGCTATTTTTAGGGCTTTTGAGACTGTTTTTCCTATTGCTATTATTGTTAGGTCTTCTCCTTTCTTGATTATTTCTGCTTTTCCTTCTTCTATTTTTTGATGACTTTTAAATGGTTCTTTGTATTCCCCTCCACGTGGGTATCTTATGACTACTGGCTTGTTTAGATTAGATGCAAATTCTAGCATATCTTCTAATTCTTTAAAATCTTTTGGAGCCATTATTGTTAAATTTGGTACCAATCTAAAAAATGCCATATCTAATGTTCCTTGATGAGTCTCTCCATCTTGTCCGACTACACCAGCTCTATCAACACACATAACAACAGGTAAGTTCTGCATAGCAATATCGTGAATTACTTGGTCATATGCTCTTTGATAAAATGATGCATAAATTGGAACAAATGGTATTATTCCTTCTTTTGCCATTCCAGCCGCCAACCCTAAAGCATGTTGTTCTGCAATTCCAATATCAAAAAATCTATCTGGAAATTCTTGTGCAAATTTAGTAAGACCTGTTCCATCTTTCATAGATGCTGTTATAGCTACAATTTTGTTATTCTTTTTTGCTAACTCTACCAATTTATCTCCAAATACTTGCGAATAGTCTTTCTTTCTTTTTTGTTTTAATTCCCCAGTTTCAATATCAAAAGGCCCTGTAGCATGAAATTTATCCGGATTTTCTTCTGCTATTTTATAGCCTTTACCTTTTTTTGTTAAGACATGTATTAAAACTGGTCCATCTAATTCTTTGCTTATTCTTAACATTCTTTCTAATTCTTGAATATCATGACCATCTACAGGTCCTAGATATCTAAATCCAATATCTTCAAAAAACATTTTTGGAATAATTAATTGTTTTATACTTCTTTTAATCTTTTGAATAATTCTGACTATTTTTCTTCCTACTACAGGAATTCTATTTATAAATTTTTTAATTGAAACATTTGATTTTGTGTATGTTCTCTTAGTCCTCAACTTACTAAGTAACATATTTACACCACCAATATTTTTTGAGATACTCATTTCATTATCATTCAATATTACTGTTAATTTAGTTTGACTCCAACCAGCATCATTCAATGCTTCTAATGCCATACCTCCTGTTAATGCACCATCACCAATAACTGCTAATACTGAATTATTTTTTCCTTCAATATCTCTTGCTCTTGCCATTCCCAACGCTGCTGATATTGAAGTACTGCTATGTCCAGTATTAAAACAATCTGTTTCTGATTCATTTGTTTTTGGAAAACCAGCTATGCCATTTAACTTTCTTAATGTTTTTAATTGTTCTCTTCTTCCTGTAATTATCTTATGCACATAAGTTTGATGTCCAACATCCCAAATTATTTTATCTTTAGGTAAATCAAACACACTATGCATAGCAATTGTAAGTTCCACAACACCTAAATTTGAAGCAAGATGCCCTCCATTTTCGGCAACTACCTCTATTATATATTTTCTTATTTCTTCTGCTAATTGCTTTTTTTCCTCTATATTTAATTTTTTTACATCCTCTGGCGAGTTAATTTTTTCTAACATATTATCACCTGTATTATTTGTTTATTAATTTAAGCTTTATTATTATAGCACTTTTTAATTTTATTTTCCAGCCCTTATATTTATAAATAAATTTAACACTAACATAAATTTATTTATAATAATAAAAAAGAACACGAATCAAGTTTTTACTAATTCGTATTCTTTATTTTTGCTTATATTTACTTAGTATTCATTTTTAAGTTTATTTTTTTATAACTACCTTTTCATCCTGAACACCTATTTTTGTAACTTTATTTTTTTTCAAATTACCATCTAAGATCTCTTCTGCTAGCCTATCTTCTAAAACATTCTGAATTGTTCTTCTTAAAGGTCTTGCTCCAAAGTTTTTATCAACTTCTTTACTTGCAATCAAATCTTTTACATCAGGTTCTAATTCAATTTTTATTTTTTGATCAGATAATCTATTAGTAACTTCTTTTAACATTATATCTATTATTTGACTAATTTCATTATCAGTTAATTTATGGAATACAATAATTTCATCAATACGATTTATAAATTCTGGTCTCAATTCTTTTTTTAACGTTTCCATAACTTCTTTTTTAGTTTGTTCATATTCTTTATTTTCTTCCTCTGTCTTATCTCCTGATTGTGAAAAACCTAACATTTTTTTATCTGTAATTAATCTTGCTCCTATATTTGATGTCATAATAATTACTGTATTTTTAAAGTTTACTGTTCTTCCTTGAGAATCTGTTAATCTACCATCTTCAAGGATTTGTAATAACATATTCATAACATCTGGATGGGCTTTTTCAATTTCATCAAATAAAATCACTGAATATGGTTTTCTTCTTATCTTTTCTGTCAATTGTCCACCATCATCAAATCCTACGTATCCTGGAGGTGAACCAATTAGTTTAGAAACTGAATGTGGTTCCATATATTCTGACATATCTACTCTTATCATTGCATTTTCATCGCCAAATAAACATTCTGCCAATGCTTTTGATAATTCTGTTTTTCCTACTCCTGTTGGTCCTAAAAATAAGAATGAACCTATTGGTCTTTTTGGATCTTTTAATCCAACTCTACCTCTTCTTATAGCCTTTGAAACAGCTTCTACTGCTTCGTTTTGTCCTATTACTCTTTCATGTAGATTTTTTTCTAAATTTTTTAATCTTTCATTTTCATCTTCTGTTATCTTTTTAGCTGGTATTCCAGTCCAACTTGCAATTACTTCTGCAATATTTTCTTCTGTAATATCAGTCACTTGCTTTGTATTTTTATTCTTCCATTTTTTCTGTTCTTTTTCATATTTTTCTTTTAGTTCTTTTTCTTTATCTCTTAAACTAGCTGCCTTTTCAAATTTTTGAGTTTTTACTGCTTCTTCTTTATTTTTTCTCGTTTCTTCAATTTCTTCTTCTAATTTTTTCAAATTTTCAGGTTCTGTATAAGTTTTTAGTTTAACACGAGATGCAGCTTCATCAATTAAATCAATTGCCTTATCTGGTAAAAATCTATCATTTATATATCTTACAGACATTTTTACTGCCGCTTCAATTGCTTGATCTGTAATCTTAACACCATGATGTGCCTCATATTTGTCTCTAATTCCTTTTAATATAGTAACAGTATCTTTTTCTGTTGGTTCATTTACTGTAACAGGACTAAATCTTCTTTCTAATGCTGAATCTTTTTCTATATATTTTCTGTATTCATTT
>CAKPRW010000050.1 GCA_934183045.1 uncultured Clostridia bacterium | reverse complement strand
ACTCTCCAGATATATCAGGAACACAATACGGTGTATATTTAAATAATGCTTCAGGAAAGCTATATTTCTATGATGGAATATTAAAAGGAAAAGTAAATGCAAAAAATGTAACACCAATAGAAATAGAAGAAGGATACGAGCTAATAGAAGAAAGAGATGAAGAAACACAAATAGAAAAAGCATATATATCACAACCTTTATCAGCAGTAAAAATGAATAATGTAGAATATAAAAACTTTAAAGAATTAAGTGATAAAATTGCAACTTTAGATGATAATCAACAAACAACAGTTGAAATACTAAGAAACATATCTTTATTGGAAAATGGAGTTGGATTAACAATTCCAGAGAATAAGAACATAGAAGTAGATTTAAAAGGATATAAAATATCAACAGGAAAACAAGAAACAATAGTAAATAATGGAACATTGAAAATAACAGATACATCAGAGACAGCAGGAAGTATAGTATCTTCTACATTAGATTCTATAATCAATAATGGAATATTGAAGATAGATAATGGAACATTAAGTATGAAAGGTATAAAAACAGCTGTAGTACAAAATAATGGAACATTAGAAATGACAGGAGGAGTAATAGAAGCATCAGGACCATCTAATTATGATAAAGGATATGGAATTAATAATAAAGATGGAGGAGTTGTAACAATAAAAGAAGGCGCAACAATTAGATCTAATGGTAGTGGTGTGTATTTAGTATATAATGAAGGAAATGGAGAAGTTAACTTAGAGGGTGGAACAATAACAGGAGCAGGATATTCAACAGGTATATATAATAACGGAACCGGAATAGTTAATATTAAAAGTGGAACAATAAATGAAACATCTTCAGATTCAACAGGAGTATACAATAACGGCACAGGTACAATAAATATGACAGGAGGAACAATATTAGAAGTACCTAATGGATATTATGCTCCAACATATGGAATATATAATAGAAGTACTGGAAATGTAAACTTTAATGGAGGCGAAATAAACGGTGGAGGAAATGGAATTTACAATGCCTCTATGGGAAATGTTTCAATAAATGATGGTGTTTTAGCAGGAGATGGAGTTACAATTTACAACTCAGATTTAGGTGTAATTACTATTAATGGAGGAACAATAACATCTAAACAAACAAATTATCCTGTAGCAAATAATGGACAAGGAATAATAAAAGTAACAGGAGGAACAATAACAGGAAAACAATATGGAATATTCAATCAAGGCAAAGGTGTAATTACAATTGGAGAAAAGGGTGGAAATGTTGTAACAAAGACACCAGTAATAAAAGGGGAAGATTACGGAATTTATTTAGGAAATACATTAGGAGTATTTAATTTCTATGATGGTACAATAAAAGGAAAGAAAGCATATAAATATGGATCTGTTACAGATATAGAACCATATTACGAAGTTAAAATTACAACAAAAGATGAATACCAATGCGGAGAATTAACACTTTCAACAGTAACTAACATGCAAGCATTAGTAAATGGAACATATTATAGTTCAATACAAACAGCTATAAATGCTTGTGCGGAAAATGATCATGTAGTGTTAATAAACGGAGCAAATATAACAGAAGCATTGACTATAGAAAGTGGAAAAAATATAGTGCTAGATCTAGCAGGATTTACAATTAATTCTACAAGTCCAGATTATGCAATTATTAATAAAGGAACGTTAAGAATTATGGATAGTAGTGAAAATAAAGAGGGATCTATAACTAATAAAAACGGAGTAGCAATAAATAATACAGGAACTTTAGTAGTAGATGATGATGTTAAAATTGTAAATGGAACATAAAAATAAAAAAATCTCAAAATATTGGATAAAAACAATATTTTGAGATTTTTTATTGTAAAATTATTTTGAATTAACAGTTTTTTCTTGTTGATTTACAAGTGTTTTAGTAAGAAGATTTATAGTTTCTTTATCATGAGAATTTAATTTCAAATAATTAATAACAAAATTTTTATCAAGATCATATTTTAAGTCATTAGAATTATTACTTACTAAATCTTCAAGTAAAAAATTAGGTGTAATATTTAAAGTTTGGCAAATATCAATTATAGTATCTATACTGCCATATGAAACACCTCTTTCCAATTTACTAATATGTTCAGTAGAAAGTGATAATTCTTCAGCTAGTTTTGCTTGTGATAGATGTGCACTTTTTCGTGCCAATTTTATTCTTTCACCAATATACTTTTTATAGTCAGGATTTTGTTTATTCATACCACACCTCCGAAAGTTTATAATAAAAGTATAACAGTACCAGAAATAAAAAAGAACGAACTATCAATAAGATAAAAAACACACAACTAATATTAATAGTGCGTTTTTAAAACTATAAGTAAAATCAAATGTTCTATTTTTATTTTTTAAATATTAATTTGTAGATTATATGTCATAAAAAAATATAAAAAATTTTACAAAAAAATTGGTAAAAAAGCTTGCAAAATAAAAAAAGTTATATTACAATTTAGATGAAGTGGAGAAAAGTGGTACAAAGTGGTATGAAAGTGGAGGAGGTGAAGTTTAATTGCTAATAGGTGAATACGAGCATTCTCTAGATGTTAAAGGTAGATTAATAATGCCTGCAAAATTAAGACAAGACATGGGAGAAAAATTCATCGTAACAAAAGGGTTAGATGGATGTTTGTTTGCGTTTTCACAAAATGAGTGGTTAAATTTCGAAACAAAACTAAAAGCATTACCTCTTTCAGATAAAAATGCTAGAAACTTTGTAAGATTTTTCTTATCAGGAGCAACAGAATGTGAATTAGATAAACAAGGTAGATTTCTAATTCCAAATAATTTAAGAACAGCTGCAAACTTAGAAAAAGAAGCTGTAATTATAGGAGTTGGAACAAGACTTGAAATTTGGAATAAACAAGTATGGGAAAGCTGTGACGAAAATATTTCTGCCGATGAAATTGCAGAAAATATGACAATGCTTGGTATATAACTTGCAAAAGTTTATATAAAAACACAAAAGAAAAAGATACAAAAGATTATAATACAAAAGAAAAAACTAAGAAATTACTAATGAAGAATGCACAAAAGATAAAATAAAAGAATACAAAAGACAAATTCACAAAAGCTTTAAAAAACACAAAAGATAAATTTTTTAAAGTTACAAAAGATTTTAAGATACATTAGAACATGAAAAAACTAGAGAAAAACTTACAAAAGATCTAGTAATAGCAAAAGAAAATAATACAATTGACAAGAACAGCTGGTAGTTTTCTTAAAATTACCAGCTGATAATCGTTAAATTTTAAAAATTTGAGGTGTTAAAGTGGAATTTAAGCATAAACCGGTCATGTTAGAAGAATGTATCGAAGGGCTTAATATAAAACCGGATGGAATATATGTTGACGGAACTTTAGGCGGAGCAGGACATAGTTTAGAAATAGTAAAAAAATTATCAGATAAAGGAACATTAATTGGTATTGACAGAGATGAAGATGCTCTAAACGCTGCAAAAAATAAGCTTAAAGAATTTTCGAATGTAAAATATATACATGACAATCATGATAATATTAAATCAATATTGGAAAATTTAGAAATAGACAAAGTAGATGGAATATTATTAGATTTAGGTGTTTCATCATATCAACTAGATGAAAGAAATAGAGGTTTTAGCTATTTAGGTGAAAATGAACTAGATATGAGAATGGATAAATCACAAAAATTAACAGCAAAAACTATCGTAAATACTTATGAAGAAGAAGAACTTAGTAATATTATTTACGAATATGGCGAAGAGAGATTTTCAAGAAGAATAGCAAAAAATATTTGTGAGGAAAGAAAGCATAAAGAAATAGAAACAACAAAACAACTAGTGGATATTATTGAAAAATCAATACCAAAATCAAAACAACATGATGGCCATCCAGCCAAAAGAACATTTCAAGCAATTAGAATAGAAGTAAATAATGAAATAAAACCATTATATGAAACAATAAAAAATAGTATAGAATGTTTAAATAAAGGTGGAAGATTATGTGTAATAACATTTCACTCATTAGAAGATAGAGCAGTTAAAAATGCATATCTAGATGCCAAAGGAAAATGTACATGTCCAAGTGACTTACCATATTGTGTATGTGGAGCTAAATCACTTGGTAAAATAATAAATAGAAAACCAATTATAGCAACTAAAGAGGAACAAGAAGAGAACTCTAGAAGTAAAAGTGCTAAATTAAGAATTTTTGAAAAAACATAAGAGGAGGTGAATAACTTATGGCTAGAAGTAGGTATGAATATTCTACAAGCCCAAGAAAATTACAACCAGATTACCAAAGAAAAAGCAAAAAAAGAAATTTAAAAATTGTAGAAGATTTACCAAGACAAGAAGTAAAAATATCTGCAGAACAAAAAAAGAAACAGATAAAACTTACTTTGGTTGTAATTGGTATATTTACCTTATTATTAACTATAAGTTATAGAAACTCTCAAATAAATGAAAAATTTTCAGAAGCACAATCCTTAAAAAGAGAATTATCATCAATCGAAAAAGAAAATGAACAAACAAAAGTAGCGATAGAAAACAGTTTAAACTTAAATACAATAGAAAAATTAGCAAAAGAAAAATTGGGAATGCAAAAATTAACAAATAAACAAACATTATATATTAATCTACCAAAAAAAGATTATGTAGAATCTGCATCAGAAGAAGTTGTTATAGAAAAAGATAAAAATTGGTTTGATAAATTAGTAAGCAAAATATTTAATAATTAAAATAGAATAATGAGAATAAAGAAAAATCTTTCTAATAAAATGAATTAGGAGGATTTTTTTATGGTTACAACTAAACTAACAAGTAAAAGAAAAATGAGAAATACACTTTTTATATGTTTCTTAATTATATTAGGTTTAATTGGAAGATTAGGATATATTCAATTTGTAAAGCGGTGGAGAATTAGGAACACTTGCATATCAACAACAAACCTTAAATAGAAGTATCAATCCCAAAAGAGGAACTATTTATGATGCAACAGGAAAAAATATATTAGCTATAAGCAGTACGGTAGAAACAGTTACTGTGAATCCAGGAAATATAGATAAAGAAAAAAAGGAAGCTGTAGCTAGAAAATTATCAGAACTATTTTCTTTAGATTATGAAAAAATATTAAAAAAAGTAACTAAAAGAAGTTCAATAGAAACAATTGCTAAAAAAGTAGATAAAGAAAAAACAGATGAATTAAGAGTATGGATGCAAGAAAACAATATAACATCAGGAATAAATATAGATGAAGATACAAAAAGATATTATCCGTATAGCACATTAGCTTCACAAATAATAGGATTTTGTGGAAGTGATAACCAAGGATTAGATGGAATTGAAGCCAAATATGAAACAGAATTAAAAGGAAAACAAGGAGCAATACAAAGACACACAGATGCAAAAGGAGGAGAAATAGGAGATGAAGGAGAAAATTATGTAGCAGCAGTAGATGGAAATGATCTAATATTAACAATAGATTTAACAATCCAATCTATAGTTGAAAAATATTTAGAAGAAGTATGTATAGACAATGTATGTACAGATGGTGGAAACATAGTTGTAATGAATCCGCAAAATGGTGATATATTGGCAATGGCAACATATCCATCATATGATCTAAATAACCCGTATTCTGCATATACAGACGAATTGAAAGCAAATTGGGATTCTATGGAACAAGCAGAAAAAACAAAAAGTTTACAAGCTGTGTGGAGAAATAAAGCAATTGCAGATACATATGAACCAGGATCAGTTTTTAAAGTAATTACAGCATCTGCTTCAATTGAAGAAGGAATAGTCACAGATATAGATAAAGAAGGAGAATTTGCCTGTACAGGAGGAATTGAAGTTGCAGGAGTCAGAATTAAATGTTGGAGATATTATAGGCCACATGGCTCAGAAAGTTTAAGACAAGGTTTAATGAATTCTTGTAATCCAGTTTTTATAGGTTTAGGACAAAAGTTAGGAGTACAAAAATATTATAGTTACTTAAATAAATTTAGATTATTAAACAAAACAGAAATAGATCTGCCTGGGGAAGCAAATAGTATTTTCTTAGCAGAAAATAAAGCAGGTCCAGTAGAACTTGCAACAATTAGTTTTGGGCAAAGATTTGAAATTACTCCAATTCAATTAGTGACAGCTGTATCTGCAATTGCAAATGGCGGAACTAGTATACAACCTCGTGTTGTAAAACAAATTGTAAATAGTGAAACAAAAGAAGTTAATGATATTCCAGTAAAAACAAAAGGAACAGTTATTTCAAAGGAAACTTCAGAAAAAGTTTTAAGTATGATGGAATCAGTAGTATCAGAAGGAACTCGGAAAAAATGCAAAAGTTGCAGGATATAGAATAGGAGGAAAAACAGGAACTTCAGAAGATGGTGTTAATACAAATAAATATGTTACTTCTTTTTGTGGAGTAGCTCCAATTGATAATCCACAAGTAGTTGTATTAGTTACTTTATATAATCCAACAGGAGAGGGAGGACACCAAGGAGGAGGCGTCGCAGCACCAGTTGGAGGGCAGGTTTTTAGTGAAATACTTCCATATTTAGAAGTAAACCAAGGAAATCAAGAAGAAGTTGAAAAAATAGAACAAGTACAGGTGCCAGATATAACTGGAAAAACAATTAGTGAGACAGAAAAAATACTAAAAGAAAATAATTTAGAAATAAATTTAGAAAACAATAATGAAGAATTAGATAAAGACAATACAATAGTAAAAGAACAAACACCAAAAGCAGGAATTACAGTGAATATAAATAGTAAAATATATGTTAAATATTAACAAAAAACATATTATTATCATAATGCATGATAATAATATGTTTTTTGTTGTATTAAAGTTGGAAATTTAAACAATAATACAAATTTCGACAATATAATCAAATATTATAATATATAATGCAATTCATGATGGAGGGAACATGATGCTCGAATGTGAAAATATAAAAGTAAAAGAAATTGATAAAAAAATATTAGAAATGATAATAAGAAAAATGGATATAAAAACAAAAAATGTAGATATATTAACTTCTGAACAATTGGATAAGATATTAAGAATTATTGATAGAAAAAAAGAGATTATATCTTTATTATTTCAAGGTGATTTTTCTGTGAATGAAAAAAATATAGAAGAAAATTTACAATGGAGTAATGCTAAACCAACAATATATGAAAAAATAGCCAACAATATTGTTTGTAAAAGAGTAGAAGAAATAATGGACAAACTAATGGAGCAAGATCCACAAAATGGAAGATTAATATCTGTATGTATAGATAGAATGCTATTTATACAAAAAATTATTAGCCAAAATGTTGATATATCAGCTATAAAAAAACTTATTCCAGCAGAAAAAGACGAGAGATAATTACTATAATTAAGCTACGATGTATAACAATAAAAAATATAAACAAAATGTTATTAATCAAATAATATGAGTAAAAAAAATAATAATATAGAATCTTTACAAAGATTTTTACATATGATAAAATGACAACTAGTAAAATATAAATATATTTTGCTAGTTATTAATACCTAAAGAGGGTGAATAGAATGAAAAAATTTACAAAAATGCATGGGCTAGGGAATGATTATGTCTATATGGATGCAATCCATCAAAAAATAGATAATGAATCATCTCTAGCTCAATTTGTTAGTGAAAGACATTTTGGAATTGGATCAGATGGACTAATTCTAATTTGCAAAAGTGATGTGGCTGACTTCAAAATGAAAATGTATAATAGTGATGGAAGTCAAGCAGAAATGTGTGGAAATGGTATTAGATGTGTTGGAAAGTTTGTATATGATAAAGGACTTACTAATAAAAAAATAATAACTATTGAAACATTAGCAGGAATTAAAACTTTAACATTAAATGTAAAAGATGGAAAAGTGGAAACTGTAAAAGTTGATATGGGTGAGCCAATATTAGAACCAGCCAAAATTCCAGTTGAATCAAAAGAAAAACCTGTAATGAATTTATTGTTAAAATCATTAGACAAGGAATTTAAATTTACATGTGTTTCAATGGGAAATCCACATGCAATAACAGTTATTAAAGATGTAGAAAATTTTGATGTTGAAAAATATGGAAAAGTATTAGAAGTTGATCCTGTATTTCCAAATAAAACAAATGTAGAGTTTGTACAAATTATTGATGAAGAACATGTGAAAATGAGAGTATGGGAAAGAGGAACAGGAGAAACATTAGCTTGTGGAACCGGAGCATGTGCTACAGCTGTAGCTTGTTGCTTGAATAAGCTAGTGGGAAGACATGTATTTATTGAATTATTAGGAGGAACTTTAGAAATAGAATGGAATAAAGAAGACAATCATATATATATGACTGGACCTGCTGTGACTGTTTTTGAAGGGACTTTAGAAGAATAAGAAAGGATATGATAATATGAGTTATATAAATGAAAATTTTTTAGAATTACAAGATAGTTATTTATTTTCAACAATTGCTAAAAAAGTAGCAAAATTTACAAGCGAAAATCCAGATAAAAAAATAATAAAATTAGGAATAGGGGATGTAACAAAACCCATAGTTCCAGCATGCATAGAAGCAATGCATAAAGCGGTTGATGAAATCGGAACAAAAGAAGGATTTAAAGGATATGGACCAGAACAAGGATATGAATTTTTAAGAAAAGCTATAGTGAAAAACGATTATAAAGATAGAGGAATAAATATACTAGAAGACGAGATTTTCGTATCAGATGGAGCAAAATGTGACTGTGGAAATATAGTAGATATATTTGCAAAAGAAAATAAAGTTGCAATAACAGATCCAGTATATCCAGTATATTTGGATACAAATGTTATGTCAGGAAGAAGCGGAAAATATAATAAAGAAAAAGAAATATACGAAAATATTGTATATTTGCCAGTAACAGCAGAAAATAATTTTAAACCAGACTTGCCAAATGAAAAAGTAGATATGATCTATTTGTGTTTTCCTAATAATCCTACAGGTACAGTATTAAATAAAGAAGATTTAAAGAAATGGATAAATTATGCTAAAGAAAATAAATCAATAATTTTATATGATTCAGCATATGAAGCATTTATTACAGAAGAAGATGTACCACATAGTATTTATGAAGTTGAAGGGGCAAGAGAAGTAGCAATAGAATTTAAAAGTTATTCAAAAACAGCAGGATTTACAGGAATAAGATGTGGTTATGTAGTTATTCCAAAAGAGGTAATGGGATACACAAAAGATGGAGAAGAAGTAAGTTTTAACAAATTATGGAACAGAAGAACTTGTACAAAGTTTAATGGAGTATCATATATTACTCAAAAAGCAGCAGAAGCAACATATTCTGAAGAAGGTAAAAAACAAATAAAAGAAAATATTAAGGAATATATGGAGAATGCTAGTATAATAAAAAGAGGATTAGAAGAGGCAGGATTTACAACATATGGAGGAGTAAATTCACCATATGTTTGGTTAAAGGTTCCAGAAGGAATGAGTTCATGGGAATTTTTTGATAAGCTATTAGAAGAAGCTAATGTAGTAGGAACACCAGGAAGTGGATTTGGACCACATGGAGAGGGATATTTTAGATTGACAGCATTTGGAACAAAAGAAAATACAGTAGAAGCGATGAATAGAATTAGTAAATTGTTAAAGAAATAAATTTTATAATAAAAGAAATAATACTTTATAAACGATAATATTTACAAAATACAATACAATTTTATAAAAATAAGATAGTAAAACAAAAACGACCAACAAAAGAACAAAAATTCGTAAAAATATTGACTTTTAATAATAAGATCATATATAATGGCAACAAGAATAAAAAAAGTAATGACAAAAATAAATATGGAAAGATAAATAAGACTAGGGGGAAAAAATGAAAGAACAATTTTTAGAATTATTAAAAAAAGTAAATAGAGAAGGAATAAATGACTTAATTGACTTTTTGGAAAAATCAGACTTTTTTAAAGCACCAGCTAGTACAAGATTCCATGGTAGTTATGAAGGTGGACTTGTAGAACATAGTATGAAAGTATATGAAATTTTAAAACATAAAGTAGAAACAAATGTAGAGAAAATTGAAATACCAGAAGAATCAGTTATAATTATTGGACTTTTACATGATATTTGTAAAACAAATTTTTATAAAGTTGATTATAGAAATGCAAAAAATGCATTAGGAGTTTGGGAAAAAGTACCATATTTTGCAGTTGAAGATACTATACCATATGGACATGGAGAAAAATCAGTAATGATGATAACAGAATATATGAAATTAACACCAGAAGAAAAATATTCAATCCGTTGGCATATGGGATATACAGAACCAAAAGAAAACTACAATGCAATAGGGGCAACATACAAAAAATATCCAATTGCACTATTAACACATGAGGCAGATCTAGAAGCAACATATTTTTATGATACATAGATCATATAAAAATACCCAAAAATCTTATTATATTAGTCAATATTAGAAGAATAGGAGAAAAGATGTTAGCATATATTAAGGGAAAATTAGAAATGAAAATGACAGGATACATAGTAATAGATGTAGGAGGATTAGGATATAAAGTATTCATGTCAGAAGTTGGAATAGAAAAATTAGGAGACATAGGAGAAACAGTAAAAGTTCATACATATTACAAAGTTAGAGAAGACGATATAAGCATATATGGTTTTAATACTCTTGAAGAATTAAAAATGTTTGAATTATTAATAGGGGTAAGTGGTGTAGGAGCAAAAACAGCATTAACAATGCTTGCAACATGTGAACCAACAGAATTTGCACTAGCAGTAATTTCAGAAGATATAAAAACATTGACTCGGAATACCAGGTATTGGAGCAAAATCAGCACAAAGAATAATACTAGAATTAAAAGATAAAATAAGTAAAGAACAGCAAATAGAATCAATAAAACATGAAATAAATGATAATGAAAAAACTGTTAATAAATTACAAGAAGCAATTGAAAATAATGCAAAAGTTTCAGAAGCAATTGCAGCACTTCAGGTATTAGGATATAACAAAAAGGAAATAGAAAAGGCATTTGAAAAGATAGAAATTAAAGAATTAAAAACAGAAGAATTAATTAAAAAAGGATTAAGTATTTTAGGTATGTAAATATAGGAGAAGAAAATGAACAATAATGAACCATTAGCATTTAGAATGAGACCGAAAACTTTAGAAGAATATGTAGGACAAGAACATGTACTTCGGAAAAGACAAAATATTATATAGAACTATAAAAGCAGACAGATTATCAAGTATTATTTTATTTGGACCTCCAGGATGTGGAAAAACATCTTTAGCAAGAGTTATTAGTGAAACAACTAAATACAAATTCTATAAAATAAATGCTGTAACAGCAGGAGTAAATGATATAAAAAAAGTAGTTGAAGAAACCAAAAATTTTATGATGAATCCTACAGGAAAAAGTATTTTATTTATAGATGAGATACATAGATTTAATAAATTACAACAAGATGCATTATTAC
>CAKPRW010000049.1 GCA_934183045.1 uncultured Clostridia bacterium | reverse complement strand
CCTTCAACTGTTAAGTCTATTTTTATATCGCCTTCTAATGTATATGTTTATTGATATTGAGTTTCTTGTCCATTTATATCTGTTACAAATACATTTAATGTGTTTGTTCCTGTTGGAATTGTTATAGTTTGCTCTAAGTTTTTCTTTCCACTACAGTCAGTTTCAATAGACTCTTCATCGTTCCAATAATAAGTAAATTTAGCCAATTCTTTTGTATGTTCTACTTTTACTACAATTTCTGATTCTGAAGATTGTTCTATATAAATTGTTGGTTTTGCTTGTGCCGTAGCAACTTTTGATTGTTGGTACATAGAATAAGATCCTGTTCCGATCATACACACACCAAAAATAATTAAAACAATTCCAAAAAACTTTACAATTGTTTTTATATCTACTGGTCCACTATTATTTGTTTTTTTGCTTTTTCTGTTTGGCTCTACACTTAATATTTGGTTCAATTATTTCACCTCTTTTGTTATCTCTTAAAAATTATAACATAGCTATATAAAATTGTAAATATTTTTAATTTATTATTTTTTTCAGAAGATGAACATATCAAAATAATTACAGTTGCATTAAAATTGCATTAAATATTATATAGGCAAAAATTAAAACCGTTGATATTTCAACGGTTTCTTTATTTATTATAAACAAATTAATTTTGTGTATATGGTAATATAGCAATATGTCTTGCTCTTTTTACTGCTATTGTGATATCTCTTTGATGTTTTGCACATGCACCTGTTGTTCTTCTTGGTAATATTTTTCCTTTATCATTTATAAATTTCTTTAATTGATCAGGATTTTTATAATCTAATTCAAAGTTTTTATCACTGCATAATACGCATACTTTTTTTCTTTGTTTTCTAAATCTTGGATTATAATCATCATCATAATTTTTGTTTTTTCTATTTTGTTTTTTATCTGCCATTTTATATTTCCCCCTCTCTCATAATTAGAATGGTAAATCATCACTTGAAGATACTTCAAAATCGTCACCCATGTTTCCAGGAGCTGTATTTCCAAAAGCATTTTCAAAAGAATTTGATCCAACATCTCCTTCTCTTTTGCTATCAGCAAAATATGCTTCTTCTGCTACTACTTCTGTTACATAGTGTTTTGTTCCTTGGTCATCATCCCAAGTTCTTGTTTGTATTCTTCCTATGACTCCTACTTGTTGACCTTTCTTAAAGTATTTGCTACAAAATTCACCTAGTTTACTCCAAGCAACAATATTTATAAAATCAGCTTGTCTTTCTTCACCTTGTCTTGCAAATCTTCTATTTACTGCTAAACTAAATGATGCAACTAATGTGTTGTTTGTTTGTGTATATCTTACTTCAGGATCTCTTGTTAATCTTCCCATTAATATTACTTTGTTCATTTTTCTTCACCTTTCTCTACTTTAAATAAAGGCCCCTTCTTTATTTAATTTTATTTTGCTAGTTTTTACTTTTATTAGTCTTCTTTTCTAACTACGATAAATTTAATAATATCGTCTGTTATTCTATAAACTCTTTCAAGCTCAACTATTGAATCTGGTTTTGCTTCGAAATTGAATAACATATATGTTGCTTCATTGAATTTTTTTATTTCATATGCTAATTTTCTTTTTCCCATGTTTTCAACAGATTCAACTTTTCCATTTTCATTAATTAATCCTGTAAATTTTTCTTCTAAAGCTTTTAATCCAGCTTCATCAACATTTGGATTAACAATGATAATACTTTCGTATTTGTTCATTATTTTCACCTCCCTTTGGATATAAAACCTACATTTCTCATGTAAGTAGAGATTAAAAAATAGCTGTGTATTTTTTAACACAGCTATTTTACCACATATTTTAAATTTTGGCAAGTTTTATTTGAATTTTACTGAATTTCCATTTTGATCTGTAATTTCATTTACTGTTATAGTTGCTGTAGAATAAAAACCTTCTGCAGCCCCACAACCTAACACCATACTAAATTTCACTTCTTCATTATCTTGCGTTGTTTTATAAGATCCCGTATTTGTACCAGAAAGCCCAGCAAATTCTTGAATAACATCAGAGTTTACACTTAAGCTTCCTCCTCCAGATCTTGACTCCCAAGTATATTCATATGAAATAGTATATCCTTTAGGTAATATTATAGATGTTTCATTAGTAAAATTAGTAACTGTATCATATGAGCATCTTCCTGAAATATTAGAACCATTTGAAAATTCTAAAACGGTTTATTCTGGTACATTAGTTAATAATGTTGTAGCTTTTGATGTAACTTTATATGCGACATCATCTACTTGTACAAGAATATATTTTTCATTATTTTCCGAATTCAACGTTGCATTTATACTATTTCCTAATTGTTGTATTGTATTAGTTGAATCATTTAATTTCTTTTGAATTTGGCTAAGAATTTCATCATCACCTTTATTATAATTATCAGCTAAAACTTCTGCTCTTGTTAAATCAATTGCTTCTTTTATACTTGCATTCTTATTTTCAGTTTTTGCTTTTACTGATTTTGAAACAATTCCATTTTCTCCTGTTAATGTAATTATACTTACTCCTGCCAAAATCAATAATACTATAATTGTTATAACCAATGCTATCAAAGTTATTGCATGTTCATTTCTTAATCTTTTCATCTTTTGCTCTCCTTTTTATTATTTTACACTAATGCTAACATATTTATTCATATTCTCCAACATTGTTCTACTATTTTATGTATCTTTTATATTACTGTTCAAGACATTTTTAGCATATATAATTTTTCCAAATTTAGCCTCATTAACTTTCTTTTGTAATTCCATAATAGGAATTGGTAAAATAGAAATAATTAAAGTTATAATCCATTGTGTCTGATTTAACGGAACCAATTTAAATATTGTCGCTAATGATGGTACTAAAACTACAACTGTTTGTATAAATACTCCTAAAATAAAACTTCCTATTAAAAACTTATTTTCAAAAATTCCAATTTTAAATAATGATTGTTCACTTTTTATATTAAAACTATGTACTAATTCTAATACTCCTATTGCTACAAATGCCATTGTTCTTCCCACTTCTATATCATAATATTTATTTCCTATACTAAACGCAACTAATGTAAGCATTCCTATCATAATACCTTCAACTATAATTTTGTTCCAAAGTCCATCTGCAAATATTCCTTTTTTTGAATCTACTGGCTTTCGATTCATTATATTTTTATCTGGTCCTTCTAATCCAATTGCTATTGCTGGTAATGAATCTGTTACTAAGTTAACCCATAAAAGCTGAATTGCAAGTAATGGTGATTTAAATCCTAATACTAATCCCATAAATATTGTTACAATTTCCCCTATATTAGTTGCTATTAGAAAATGAATTGCTTTTCTTATATTATCATATATATTTCTTCCTTGCTTAACGGCCTCAACTATTGTAACAAAATTATCATCTGTTAAAATCATATCTGATGCATTTTTGGCAACATCTGTACCATTTTTCCCCATTGCAATTCCTATATCTGCATTTTTTAATGCTGGACTATCATTTACACCATCCCCTGTCATTGCAACAACTGCTCCAGTGCTTTGCCATGCTTTTACTATTCTTACTTTATGTTCTGGTGTTACTCTAGCAAATACAGAATATTTCGATATTTCTTTTTCTAACTGATTTTGAGGAATTTTATCTAATTCTTGACCTGTTATTGCTCTATCTGACATCCCTAAGATATTTAATTCTTTTGCAATAGTTGTTGCTGTTGCAATGTGATCTCCTGTAATCATAACTGTTTTTATTCCAGCTTTTCTACATGTTTTTACGGCCTCTTTTACACCTTCTCTTGGTGGATCTATCATTCCAACTAACCCTACAAAAGTGAGATCATTTTCTATATTTAACGAATCTATTTTTGATGGTAATCGTTCTACATCTTTATATGCTACAGCAATTACTCTTAGAGCCTTTTTAGCCATTTGTAAATTTTGTGTTTGTATATCTTTCTTTTGTAAAATAGTTGTTGTTCTGTTACTATCTTTTAATTGTCTATTACATTTTTCCAATAAAACATCTGGCGCTCCTTTTGTTATAATTCTATATTTATTCCCAATTTTGTGAATTGTTGTCATCATTTTCCTATTAGAATCAAACGGTATTTCATTTATTCTAGGACTTTCTCTATATAATTCTATTTTATTTATGCCATTTGACAATCCATTATTTACTAATGCTACTTCCGTTGGTTCTCCTGATACTTGTAATTTATTGTTATTATATGTAATATCACAATCTGTACACATACTTGCTAACTTAATAGCAAAATTAACATCAGTTGTTTTTATTTCTACAACTTTCATTTTATTTTGAGTTAGGGTTCCTGTTTTATCAGAACAAATAACACTGCTACTTCCTAATGTTTCTACTGCTGGAAGTTTTCTAATTATACTATTCTTTTTGGCCATTTTTGTAACACCTATAGAAAGCATAATTGTTACTATCGCTGGCAAACCTTCTGGAATGGCTGCTACTGCTAATCCTACTGATGTCATAAACATTTCCATTGGTTCTATATTTTTTATCAAACCAATTAGAAAAATTACTAAACATATAGCTAAACAAACTATTCCTAAAGTTTTTCCTACTTGACTTAATTTTCTTTGTATTGGTGTTTCTGGTGCTTCATCACTAATTATCATATTTGCAATTTTTCCAACATTTGTGTTCATACCAATATCTGTAACAATTGCTTTTGCATGTCCATTTACAACTATACTGGCCATATATGCCATATTTAATCTATCACCTAAAGGAATATCTTTTTTACAGATCATTTCTGCATCCTTTAAAACTGGTTCTGTTTCACCAGTCAAACTTGATTCTTCAACTTTTAAATTAAAGCTTTCAATAATTCTACAGTCTGCTGGAACATAATTTCCAGCTTCTAATACAATTAGATCTCCGGGTACAAGATATTCAGCATTTATTTCTTCAGTAATTCCCTCTCTTATAACTTTAGCCTTAGGTGGTGTCATTTCTTTTAAAGCTTCAATAGACTTCTCTGCTTTTGCTTCTTGAATTACTCCCATAAGTGCATTTAAAATTACAATTGCTATAATTATTATTGAATCTATGTAATCATTTTCTCCCTGTATTGTAGAAATTACAGCTGAAACAATTGATGCTATAATAAGAATTATTATCATAAAATCATTAAACTGTCGTAGAAATTTTACTACTAATGTTTCTTTAGGTTTGTCCTGCAATTTATTTGTTCCATACTCTTTTGCTCTTTCTTTTGCCTCTTCTTTCGTAATGCCACTTTTTTTATCTGTCTTTAATTTTTTTATCACTTCTTCTTTTCTTAATGTTTCCCACATATCCCTCTCTCCTTTGTAAATTATATATTTAACTATATGTGGCTTGTACTAAATTTATGCTATTGAATATTGATTTAATATTTTTCTTTGTTAGCAACTTTATAGTTTTTTTGTCATATTATGTTGTAAGAGGTGCTTTTTATGTTTATAAATTCGTTTATTTTAGCTATTTCTAGCAGTATAGATGCTTTTGGAATTGGTATTACATATGGAATAAAAAACACAAAAATATCTTATATTTCTAAAGTAGTTTTATTTGCAATTTCTTTTGTAATATCTATTATATCTATTTGGTTTGGAGACATGATTAAAAATATATTTTCTGATTCTATAATTAGATTTATTGGCAGTAGTATATTAATTTTAATGGGTATTTTCATTTGTTTTCAATCAATTCATAAAGAAAAATCTAGTAACAAATTTACTGATATAACCAATTTGAATGAAGAAAAAGTATATAGTTTTTTTATTAATTTTTTAGGAATCACTATTAAAATTATTAAAAATCCTAGTTATTCAGATTTAAATAACTCTAACACTATAGAACCCAAAGAAGCCTTTTTCTTAAGTCTTGCACTTTCTTTAGATAGCTTTTGTATTGGTACATGTGGAAGTATAATTGGAATTAATCCCATTGCTTTTCCTATTTTAATTAGTAGTTTTCAATTAGTTTTCTTACAATTTGGTAATTTACTTGGAAGGAAATTACACTCATTTACCAAATTGCCTCAAAATATTTGGTCATTCATATCTGGAATCTTGTTAATTATTATAGGAATAATCCGTATATATATATAATCACATTTATCCTCTTGTCAAAATGTGTCGATTGATGTATAATTCTAATATCAAATGTAGGAGGGTACTTAAATGACAATTACTTTAGAATCTCCTAACCGGAGTGTTTTACTTGTAACTGACAACGAAGATTATATTCAATATTTTATTGAGTGGTTAGATTATTATCATCGGTATAAAACTCAGACTTTTAGCGATGATAACAGACTCTATACTTTTTCAAAAGATAGTGAAGTAGTCGCAAGTACTGTGAAAGCCAGACGTATTGGCTGGATAACATGTTGATGGTGCATATACTTTATGCATCAAAAGGGCCCTAGCTGAGCTAGGGCTTATTTTTATTTTTATATTACATTCCAAGTAATTTTAATTCTACATTTTCCATTTTATATTTTCCATTTACTAATTTGAATTCTGTTAATGTATCTTCTAATGTTTCTTTGTTTTGTCTTAAGTCAGTTGTAAAATATAATTTTATTTGTGGTATTTCTACTTGATTTGTTACTATTTCTTTAAAAGTTTCTGCCATGTGTTTTTCATCTTCACATATTAAAATTAATTGTGGTAAAGTAGAATATCCTGAATCACCTGGTACAAAGTTCTCGTAAAAATCTTTATATAATCTCATTTTATCTACAAGTTTCTTTTGCCAGTCCGCTTCTCTTCTTACTGCTTCGAATAGAAATTGTATTGATTTATTATTTTTTGTTAATTTTACTGATCCACCTGTTGCTTTAAATACTTTTCCTGTAACTTTGGCAGTAATTGCTGGTTTTACTACATAACTATCAAATGCTTTTACTTTTCTTAAATATGCAATTAATGTTTGATTTCCAGCTAATCTCTTTTTAATCATCCCAACTGGTTTAGTATTATCTGATGGTTGCCATTTACACTCAACTTCTTTTGATGTTAATAAATATTTTCCCATTTTTTCTAAACAATATATTCTATATATCCCTTTTCCTTCATCAGAAGTAAAGTAATATCTTGTTAAAATTTTAGATTTTACTAATTGTTCTAATTTATTATTTAATTTATCTTGTGATTTAGGGTCAATTCCTTTAATTTCAAGCATTTGATATAATTGTCTTGATGTAATAAATTCAAATTCATTTACTAAATCTAATATCGCAAAATGAATTTCATTAATATGTCCTATGTTAATTTTATGCACTATTTGATTCATAGAAACATATCCATCTTTTCCATCAAATGTTTTAATTTCTCCTTCTCTTATTGCAAAAGGTGATACTTGTGCTTTGATTTGGTTATCTTCAACCATATTAATTCCTCCTTTTATATTTTAAGCTTAAATAATAACTAGTTTAACTTTTTTCTTTATATTGTCTATTTTTTTTATAAACACATCTATATCTTGGCCATATTCTAGTCCTTCCTGATATTCTGCCATTCCTACTAAATTTGGTGTCAATTCTATGAATATACCATTTTTATTCTTTTCTGTTTCTCTTACAATTCCCTTTGCTTTTGTGCCTGGTATGAATTTTTTTGCATTTTCTTCCCAAGTTCCTAATGTTTCTTTATGTGATAAAATTACTTTTCCAGTCTCTCTATTTATACATTTTACCATAACATTAACCTTTTGTCCAATTTTTAATCTTTCATAAGGTGACTTTATTCTAGCAATAGATAAATCTTCTATATGTGCTAACCCAACTATTCCTCCTCCTATTTCAATAAAAGCCCCATATGGTTTTATATTTTTAACTATTCCTGTTACTATTTCGCCTTCTTTTAAATCGTTTTTCACCCAATTTAAAGCATCCTTTTGTACATCTTTTCTTGATAATATAAGTTCACTATTTGGTTCCATTTCTTTTACTTTAAACTGAACAAATTTATGTACTTTTCCAGTACACAAATTTGTTTTTGGAAGCCCATCTTCTTCAACGTTTATGGCTTCTATTTCACTTCTAGGCATAATTCCTTTTAATCCATTTTCAAATTTTATATGTAGATTGTATTGTTCATCACATTCTTTTACTAATCCTTGTAATATGTCTCCTTTTTGTATATATTTTTGAATTTCTTCTTCATTTATTGTTGTTATTTCATTATTCCAACCTTCTGGCACGAATTTAAATGTATTCATTTGTCAATCTTTTCTCCTTTTTCTTATGTTTCAATTTCATTATATAAATATTTGCTAAAATTGTAAATAGTTTTTGCCAAAAAATAAACAGAGCCATAAAGGCTCTGTTTACTTACAGAAAAAATACAACTTCATACATATCATATAAAATTGATATAAATGAAACTACAATGTAAAATTTTCCGATGCCATTTAGCATACTCATTATAAAAAGCATAAAAACCCCTGGGCCACTATTCTCCGCCTGTTTACAAAGTTCTATTTTTGCCTTCTTAGTTTCTTGATTCAATTTATTTGCAAAAATCAAATAGATTAAACCAAGCAAAACACTAATTAGTATTGTAACCCTGCCTCTCATGTGGTTAATACAATAATATTTCGTGCCATACAAGTTTTCATTGTACATAGTGTACCACTGATCAATAATAGTTATGATCAAAAGTGTTACAAAATATGTAAAAGACTTGAAAACTTCTACTGGTTCAGTGTTAACCCGATTTAAAGCTTTCTTTAATATTGTTTTCATATGCATTCCTCCTTATGCTCTACCTCTTTGTAATTTCTACAATAAACAATATATGTTACAATTAAATTATATCATATTTTACATAATTTTTCAATATAATAGCCTATTTCAGAATCATATCAACCTCACTTTTGGTAAGATATCTCCACTTTCCAAGAGGTAAATTCTTTACTTCTATATTCCCTATCTTACTTCTATGCAAAGCTATAACCTTATGATTTATTGCTTCGCACATTTTTCTTACTTGTCTATTTTTCCCTTCATGTATTGTAATTTCTAGTCTTGATTGATTTTTTTCTTTATCTGTTTTTAATATTTTAACTCTTGCCGGTTTGGTTATATAATTTTCTATTTTTACACCTTTTTTCAGTTTTTCCACTTCTTCTGTTGTTACTATCCCAACAATTGTTACTGTATATGTTTTTTCTATTTCATGCTTTGGATGTGTTACTCTATATACAAAGTCACCATCGTTTGTAAGAATTAAAGCGCCTGATGTATACATATCTAATCTTCCAACTGGAACTAATCTTTTATTTGTTTTTACTAAATCCAAAACAGAATCTCTGTTAAATTGATCTTTTACTGTTGTTACATATCCTATTGGCTTGTTTAACAATATATATATGTTTTGATTTTCTAATTTAACTGTTTTTCCATTATATTCTACTATGTCTTTACTAGGATCTATTTTCATCCCTAGTTCTGTCACTTTATTACCATTTATAGATACTTTTCCTTGCAAAATGAGTTCTTCTGATTTTCTTCTTGATGCCACTCCACAATTAGCTAAATATTTTTGTAACCTTACTTTCTCCAATAACCTTCCCCCTAATATGATAATAACTTTAATTTCTTTGTTCTAAATCTTTTATTATATTACTAAAATACTCTGGAATTTCAGCTTCTAAAAACATTTCTTTTCCTGTAATTGGATGTTTGAATTTTAAGCTCTTGGCGTGTAAACATTGCCCTACTACTCCCCATTCATTTTTCCCATTAGAATATGTTGTATCTCCAACTATAGGATACCCTATTTGTGTCAAATGTACTCTAATTTGATGTGTTCTTCCAGTTTCTATTTTGACTTCTAATAATGTATAATTTTTATATCTTTTTATAACTTTAAAATGTGTAATTGCTTCTTTTCCATTTCTTACAACAGCCATTTTTTTTCTATCTTTAGTACTTCTTCCAATTGGCATATTTATTGTTGCTTCATTTTCTTTTACAAATCCTTTAACTAATGCTATATATGTTTTTTCTATTTCGTGATTTTTTATTTGTTCACTTAGATTAATATGACTTTTATCATTTTTAGCAACAATTAGTATTCCTGATGTGTCTTTATCAAGTCTATGAACTATTCCTGGTCTAATTTCCCCACCAATACCTGATAATGATCCCTTGCACATAGCCATTAAGCTATTTACTAATGTTCCGTCTGGATTACCATTTGCAGGGTGTACAACCATTCCTTTAGGTTTATTTACAACTATTATATCTGAATCTTCATATATTACTTCAACTGGTATATCTTGAGCTTTTAATGATATTTCTTTTGGCTTTTCTTCTTCCATTGTTATTGTATCATTTGGTTGAACTTTATATGATACTTTAATTTTTTTATTATTTACTAATATTTTTTCTTCCTTAATAAGCCTTTGAATTGCTACTCTTGAAATATCTTCATCCTTTTTTGATAAGTAAGCATCTATTCTAATATTTGCTTCATTTTTATCTACAACAAATTTTTTCATTTTACTCTCCTAAATGTATACTGTTTATATTTACTTTTTATCTTTTCTCCATTCATTAACAGTAAATACTGCAAATATTGCAGCAGTGCATACCCATCCTATTATAGTAAATAGATCTGCTATATTAAAAATAGGGAAATTGATTAGTTGGTTAAAATCAATAAATTCTACTACATATCCTCTAAAAATTCTATCTATTACATTTGATACTCCACCTGCAAATATAAATGTTAAAAATATTTTCAATTTCATATCTACATAATCATTTTGAGTAGTAACAAA
The DNA here is from genome assembly GCA_934183045.1 of uncultured Clostridia bacterium. Taxonomy (GTDB): domain Bacteria; phylum Bacillota; class Clostridia; order TANB77; family CAG-508; genus CAG-269. The sequence goes on along the minus strand of CAKPRW010000049.1, from coordinate 910 downwards.
TTTAAAGATAACACTCAAGATAACTAAGTTGGTCAATATATACATTATAGTTGAACCAGATCCTATACCATATGCTGGTTTTGTATTTTGTGTCATACTAAATTTTAATATATTAGGAATAATTTCTATCTCATTAATTTGTGCTATATATATTTTTGATATTTGATCTATTATTACAATAGCTATCACTATAATTAATAATATTATATATTCTTTTTTTACTCCTTTTTTGTTTTTAGTACTTAACCTCTTTTCATTTTCCATTATTTTACCTCTTAACTATTACTATTTTCCCTTTCATATACAACAAAATAATTGTCGCTGTATAATTCTTTATAATTCTTATCCTTTGTTTTTGTTATGATCATATTCATTTTTGAATTTTTATAAGTAATAACATGTGTTATATCATATTTTTCAAATATATCTTCATAGAATTTTCCAATATTTGATGTCTCCATGAAGTCCATGAATATATCATCTTCTTTTCCACTAAATTCTGGTGCATATAAGTCTGCTCTTGAATCTATAAAAACTGGTATTCCTCTAAATATCATATAACTTCCATAATTATATTCATTATAAAATCTAGCTTTTCCTAAGTCTATATTTTCTAATATATAATCACAAGCTTGTACTGGATAAGATGTTTCATCAATGTATTTGTCTTCAAATTTTCCTTCTGTAAAATGATAACTTAATAATAATACTGCTATTGTTGTTATAGCAATTCCTATTTTTGAGGTTATTGCTTTTTTCCATTTTTCTATTATTTCTTCATTTCCATAAATAATTATTAAATCTGTTATTAATCGAGTTAAAATAACTGATCCTATTATTACAAACATTGTAACTTGTCTACGTGATGATAACATTAAATAGCATAATCCCCCAATCATAAACAAATCGC
>CAKPRW010000048.1 GCA_934183045.1 uncultured Clostridia bacterium | reverse complement strand
TAATTCTTAGGTTAAAGAATTATACCGCTTCGGTTTATTCTCTAAAGGATTTTATTGTTTACTTTTCAATGTACTTTTGTTCCTTTTGTGCGGAACGATTCTTATTATACATTAACCTTTTATCTTTGTCAATACTTTTTTTGAATTTTTTTAAAAGTTTTTTTCATCATAATTATAATCCTTATTTTATCAGTCTTTACAGAGCTTTATATAAGAAATTTTTTTTATTTTATCATATAAATTATAGATAAAAAAATACTTTTATTGTAAATAATATTCAGAATAGAAAAAACATAAAAAATTTGCCAAAAAGGCCCGGCCCTTTTGGCAAATTTTGATTATTTTATTAAGAAATATAGTAATACTATAATTCCTAATGCTATTCTGTAATATCCAAATATTTTGAAGTTGTGTTTTTTTATGTAGTTCATTAGGAATTTGATAACTATCATAGATACTAAAAATGAAACTATCATTCCTACTATTAATATTATAAGTTCTATGCTTGTAAATCCAAATCCGAATTTGACTAGTTTTAATAAGCTAGCTCCTAACATTGTAGGTATTGCTAAATAGAATGTAAATTCTGCTGCATTTGCTCTTGATAATCCTATTAGTAATCCTCCTATGATGGTTGCTCCTGATCTTGATGTTCCAGGAAAGATTGCTGCTATTAGTTGAAAGATTCCAATTAGTATAGCATCTTTGTATGTAATTTGGTTGTTTTTTTCTTTTGTTTTATTGTTATCTTTGTTTCGATTTTCTATTACAATGAAGGCAATTCCAAATATGATTAAGGCAATTGCTATACATGTTGGGTTATAAAATAATTTTTCAAATACTTCATCAAATAATATTCCAATTATGGCGGCAGGTATACATGCTACTAAAATTTTTGTCCATAATATCATTATGTCTTTATTAAAATAAGATAATATACCTGTTTTTTTGATTGCTTTTTCTTTGTTTGTTGTGATCGGCCATATTTTATTCCAATATATAAGCACTACTGCTAATATTGCTCCAAATTGAATTACAACTTGGAACATACTCCAGAATTCTGGAGATACTTTTGTAAATTTTACAAATTGTTCTACTAATATCAAATGTCCTGTACTACTAATTGGTAGCCACTCTGTGATTCCTTCTACTATTCCAAATAATATTGATTTTATAATTTCTATTACCATATCTTTCTCCTTTTTTAACTATTTTTATATATTTCTTTTAATATATTATATACTGTGTCTTTTATAAATTCTGCTGTTGTTATTGGTGCTACTTTTCCTGGTAATGCTAATGCCCATATTAATTTTAATCCTCTATTTTTTGCTTCTTTTTTATCAATTCCTCCTGGATTAGATGCTAAATCTATTAATAGACAATCTTCTTTTACATATTTTAATCTTTCTTTAGTTAAAATCAAGTGTGGTACTGTATTTATTATAATGTCATATTTTGATAAGTTTTCTCCTACATTATTTATGTTTGTTCCGATATGTCCATATGCTTTTATCCAGGCTAAATCTTCGTCTTTTCTTGCAGCACACGTAACTTTTGCTGATAACCCAGCCATTTTTCTCGCTAAGACTTTTCCTATTCTTCCAAATCCTAATATCAATACTTCGCTTCCATGAAGTATTTTATTAGTATTCGATATTGCAATTTCTATTGTACCTTCTGCTGTTGATATTGTATTTAGTACTGCTAATTCTTCTCGTTTCATAATATCTATTATTTCTATATATTCATCATTTGCTAAATCATATATTTCTGGCGTAATGCTTCCAGCTATTAGTATTTTAGCATTTAAATAATGTAATAATTCTCTAATTGATATTTCTTTATCACTAAATGGTGTATTTATATCTTTTCCATTGCTCGAAAATGGTATTGGTCCAATAACCACTTCTACATCTTCTCTAATTGCTTTACTTAATTTGTCGCAAAAAATTATATTTTTATTATTTTTCAGCTCTTCAGCTTTTTCTATTCCATAAGTATATACTAAGTTTCCATCATTTGCAAGCATATTTGCTAACTTTATAATTCTTAAATCTCCACCTACAATCGCAATATTAGTCCCCACAATAAAACCTTCTTTCTTTTATAATTTATTATATTATATGTAATTTTATTGTTTATTATTTGTAAATATTAATTTAAATTTGCAAATGAATATTTATAGCCTAAGAAAAATTACAAAATAAAGTGAACCCTCCATGTTTCCTTTAACATTTTGGGTTCATATCAAAATAATTGTAACTATTTAATTTTGTTTTATTTTTGTCTTTTTCTTTCATCCTATTCTCTATATTTATTTTCTATATCTTCTTTTTCTTGTGCTTGGCTTTTTTCTTCTCTTTTTTTAGCATCTTTTTTCAATAATTTAATATCACTATAACTTAAATGTCTAGTTATCTCGCACATTTCTTCTAAGTGCTCCTTCGCCTTTGTCTCTTTTTGTTGTAATTTTGTAGTTTCATCTCCCTCTAAGTTAAATGGAATAGATATTTTAGCCATTATCGGTATGAATGCAGGATCTTCTTTTACTCTTTTTACTATTTTTTTACTATTTATATCAATTGCTGTATTTATATATCTTATTGCTGTATCCTTATCCATTTTTATTAAAGAAATCTTAGCTAATTCATAATATGCATCTGCAGATAATTCTTCATCTTCAACCACTTCTAAAAATCTTTTTTCAGCTTCTTCTAATTCTTTATATATTAACGCTATCTGTGCCAATGAATATTTTGAATTATATGAAAGTGAATTTATTTCCGCTGCTTTTTCATAAGCAATTTTAGCACTTTGGAAATCGTTTAGCATTGTATATACAATACCTAAATTGTAATGTAATTCAAAACTTACAGGATTATATTTTAATGCTTCTTGATATACATTTGCAGCTTCCTTATACATTTCTTTTTCTATCAATATACTTCCTAATAACTCTGAAGCTTCATACATATCCGGCTTTTTATTCAATAAATTAAATAACATTTGACTTGCTTCTTCTTTTCTATCTAATTTATTTAATAAATCTGAAACTTTATAATATGATTCATAATCTTGTTTATTTAAATCTATAGCTTGTACATACTCATCTATAGCTTTTCTCATTCCACCTTCTTGTTCAAAAATTTTAGCTAGCATTACATGTGCCTTATAACTATTAGGATTTCTATCTAATACTTTTAGCAATAATTTCTTAGCTTTTTTGGTATCCCCAACCACCATATTTATATTGGCGTTAGAAATATTTACTAATTCATATAACGATACATAATTCTTTTCTAAAATAATTACTATTATAGGTAATAAAATTGAAAATACATATTTTAGTATTAAAAATAGCATATTTAATTTAATTCCAAATAATACTTCCACAAAATTTAACGCTATTCCCAATGCCTCTAGAACTAACAATGCAACATAAGTCGTATCATTACTTTTTATCATCCTAAAAAACATATACACAAAAATAGCAAATGAAATAAATGTAAAAATTAATTGTTCTATTATCATTTTGTTTGCTCCTCTTTTATTGGTTATATCTTTTACTATAATATATATTGTATTTTATTTTTTCATATTTGTCCAGCATTTGTTAAAATTTGCCAAGAGGGCCGGGTCTTTTTGGCAAATTTCGGTAAACTTCTATCATTTTTATGTTTTAATATAATTCTTGATATATTTTGTAGTCTCTTAATATTTTTCTTACGTAGTTATTTGTTTCTTTGTATGGTATTTTTTCAATGTCTGTACCATCTTTTTTTATGATTCCTTTTTCTATCCAATTGTCTACTGTGCCTATTCCTGCATTGTATGCAGCTAGTGCAACTTCTTTGTTGTCGTATTTTTCTAGTAGTGTTTGTAAGTATTTTGTTCCTATGTTTATGTTTTTTTCTACATTTAGTAAATCATTTTTTACATTGTTATTATCTATTTTTATTGAATTTTTTGTTGCCACTTCTTTTGCTGTTTCTTCCATTATTTGCATTAATCCTACTGCATCTTTATTTGATAATGCATCATTGTTAAAGTTACTTTCTGCCTTTATTACCGCAAATATTAAGTTTTCGTCAACATTATATTGTTCTGAATAAACAGACACAATTTCTTTGTATGTTTTTGGATATATTATCTTTAGTACTTTATTTTTTAACAATCCTAGAAAAACAAATATTATTAAAATTACTATTATAAAAATAAATATTTTTTTGTTTTTCAAAAAACTTTCTCTCCTTTTTGTTTATTATTTACATTCGTACCAGTTGTTTGCTTCTGATATTTCAGCTATTAATGGTACTTTTAAATCTGCTGCTGTTTCCATTGATTTTTTTAGAATTTCTTTTACTTTTTCTATTTCTTTTTTAGGAACTTCTATCATCATTTCATCATGAACCTGTAAAACTATTTTTGATTCTAGATTGTTTTTCTTTATTTCGTTAAAAACATTAATCATTGCTATTTTCATTATATCTGCAGCAGTCCCTTGAATTGGTGTGTTCATTGCTACTCTTGATCCAAATTGTCTTACCATATAATTATTAGATTTTAGTTCTGGAATGTATCTTCTTCTATGAAATAGAGTTTCTACATATCCTTTTTCTTTTGCTTCTTCTGTAATTCGGTCCATAAAGTTCTTTATACCTGTATATTGTTCTAGATATTCTTCAATATATTGTTTTGCTTTTTTTCTTGATATTCCTAGTTGCTCCCCTAATCCAAAGTCGCTTATTCCATAAACAATTCCAAAATTAACAGCTTTTGCATTACTTCTTTGTTCTTTTGTTACTTCTTCTATTGGTGTCTTAAATACTTTTGAAGCTGCTTGTTTATGAATATCTTGACCTTCCTTAAACGCCTCGATCATGTGTTTATCTTCTGATATCGCTGCTAATATTCTTAATTCTATTTGTGAATAATCTGCATCTATATATACATTTCCTTCTTGTGGCTTGAATACTTTTCTTACTCTTTTCCCTAGCTCGAATCTTGTTGGTATATTCTGAAGATTTGGCTCTGTTGAACTAATTCTACCAGTTGCAGTTATAGTTTGATGAAAGAATGAATGTATTCTTTTTGTTTTAGGATTAATATATGGTTTCAAACCTTCTACGTAAGTAGAATTTAATTTCATTAGCTGTCTATATTCTAGTATTTGTTCTATAATCGGATCTTCTTTTTTTAATTTTTCTAAAACGTCAACATCTGTTGAATATCCACTTTTAGTCTTCTTTTTGACTGGTAATTTCATTTTTTCAAAAAGTATCTCTCCTAATTGCTTTGTAGAATTTATATTAAATTCTTCTCCAGCCATTTCATATATATTTTTTGTAATTGTATCTAATTTTTCTGTTAATTCTCTTCCAAATTCGCTTAATTCTTTTTCATCTAAATACATTCCATTCCATTGCATATCTGATAATATTTCGACAGTAGGCATATCTATTTTATAGAATAGATCTATGCAATTTATTTCTTCTAGTTCCTTTAAAGTTATTTCTTTGATCTTTTCAACAGCATATGCATAAAGCATAAATTTTTCTTTTTCTTCTTGACTTGATTTATCTGCATCTATGCTATCAAACAAATTAATTTGTTGTTGATTATCATTTGAAGTTGCATATTCATTTATATCAATTTCCAAATATCTATCTATTAGAGTTTCTATATTTATTTTATTATTAGTAGAATTTAAAATATATGCAGCTATTCCTATGTCATAGTCCATTCCTTTTATATTTATATTTTCTTGTTTTAATAATATATATATTTCAGTTAAATTTATACTTATTTTTTTTATATTTTCATCTTCAAATACTTCTTTGAAAGATTGAAGATCTTCTTCATTTATAGATAAGTAGTATGTTTCATTTTTTTCTTTATTATAAATACAAATGGCTGTAATTTTTTCTTTTATAATTTTTTCATTTTGACTATCCTGAATAGTTTTTATATAAAAAATCATTTCTTTTTGTTCTTTAATTAAGTCTATTATTTCATCTTTACTTCTATTTTCTTTTTTAAATAGCTCTTTATTTTTATCTTGCAAATTTTCTTGCTTATCATCATTTAAAGAAAATCTATCTATATATCTTTTGAAATTTAGTTCTTTAAATATTTCTAATACCTTTGGTTTGTCCCATTCTTCGACTTTAAATTCTTCTAAAGTATCTTTTATAGGTACTTCTAAGTTAATGGTTCCTAATGTTTTTGACAACACAGCTAATTCTTTATTGTTTACAATTTTTTCTCTTTGTTTTCCTTTTAATTCATCTTCTTCATTTTCTACCGCTTCATATAATTTCTCTATTGAACCAAACTTTTGAATTAATTTTAATGCCGTTTTTTCTCCAACACCTGGCACCCCAGGGATATTGTCTGAAGCATCTCCTTGCAATCCCTTTACATCTATTAATTGCTTTGGTTCTATTCCATATTTTTCTATTATTTTTTCTCTGTCAAACTCATCTGTTTCTGTTTTTCCACCTTTTGTGTGAGGAATTCTAATTGTTACTTTATCTGTTGCTAGTTGGAAAGTATCTCTATCTCCTGACAAAATGGTTACTTCTAAACCTTGATTTTCTCCATATCTTGATAAAGTTCCGAAGTACATCATCTGCTTCGTATCCTTCCATTTCAACTATATCGATATTCATCGCTTTCAATATTTCTTTTATTATTGGCATTTGTTCTGCCAATTCATCTGGCATCCCTTTTCTATTGGCTTTATATCCGTCATACAATTTATGTCTAGCAGTTGGTGCTTTTAGATCAAATGCTACAACTAAATATTTAGGATCAATATCTTCTAATATTTTAAATAATATGGCTAAAAATCCATACACTGCATTTGTATATTTTCCATCTTTTGTCATCAACATTTTGCTTCCCATTATTCCATAGAAAGCTCTATTCATAATACTATTTCCATCAACCAACACTAATTTATCCATTATTTCCTCCTAACTAATACATATATACGCTAACATATAATGTGTCATCAATACATAAATAATCTTTTTGTTTATCAACTTCTTCTTCATATCTTTCTAACATTTCTTCAGTTAAATCTTCTTCTTCAAATTCTCTATTAGTATAATATTGAATTATTCCTTGTACAGCCCATTCAGTTCGCACACTACTAACTGCTGTTCCTACATAATCACAATTCATTTCTTTATAATAAGCCTTATTTGACCCATAACATTCTACAGTACAAATTTTTTTCACTTTAATATTTTCTTTTTCTTCATATTCTTTAATATAGTTATCAATTTTATAGACAATTTTTTCATCAAGTCTATCCACTTCTCTATTTAAATAAATCAAATGGATATAGTTTGCAGAGTTTATTACACTATACACAATAAAAATGCCTATTAATATTTTATCAACTTTCATATTCACTTCTAATATATCAGTTTTCACAATTAAATGTATAAATAACAAACCTACAATTGCACCTATTGAAAACCTCATTCTCGCTGACCAGAATCCTGTCAAATTAATAATCGATGGTATAAAAGCAAACCCAATCCCTAAAATTATTAGCAAAATTTGTTCTATTATTATTATTTGATTGCTTTTGTCATATTTCTGTTTGTTTTGTTTTATAATTTTATTTAATACAAAATAAATAATTGTAACTACAAACATTATATATAAATATTTAGGGAATAAATGAGCAGTATTAATTAAAACTATAATAAATTTATTAATAATAAAATTTATATTTTTAAAAATCGAAGATACATTTAAGCCTCTAGTTTGTTCTAAATTAAACACTTTCTCCGTTACAATAATACACATATTATTTAATACAAATCCTATAAAAAATAAAATTATTGCTTTCAAAAATTTCAAACAAATTTCTTTATAACATTTATTATCTAACATACTAAATAAAATTGTAAATATAAAAAATGCTGATATTGTACCTTGATAAGATGTCAAACCAAGAAATAAGTACATTATTCCCTTTAAGTAGCTCATTTTACTATTTAAAATCATTTCTTTAGCCGCAAGAATGTAAAACAATATACTTAATGCCATTACAAAACATTCGGCAAAATACATATTTTCAAAATATGCAAAATTAAATATTGTATAGTAACAAACTATAATAAGAAATATATTGGGCCATTTCTTATCTATTTTTTTATAGCTTAAAACTGTATTTTTTAGTATTATTACATTTATGCATGTTACTATAATAGCTAATATCGCTAGAACTGTTGTATATGTAATAATAGGTATATTAATCTTGTAAGCAATTAATCCTATTATAGCCATAAATACTCTTCCATCCAATAACGAATAATTTATTGCATAATCTTTATACCCAATATTAATAATATTAAAAGTATCTGCTGCAAAACGGCCTTTTAAATAACCTGCAAATATAAACAAACTAAAACATAGTAATACAATAAATATTCCTATATCTTTTTTCTTTATTTTACTCATTCTTTTTTTCTTTATCCCTTCACTCTTTTAGATCTTCTTGTGTCATATAATACAACAGCTAATGTTCCAAGTACCATTAAGAAAGTAAATGGAGTTCCATTTCTCCACCCTTCTCCGTACATAAAAAATACACTATTAGCAAATTGGCTAATTAATGATATTTGAATTATTAGTTTTATATCTTCTGATTTCTGCCAAATTAGACATGGAAATAACCACATTATATACCACGGTTGAAAATTAGTTATCAGCAAAAATAAAAATGCCATTATAAAATAATTTGCTTTTTGTATCTCTTGTCTAAATTTTATTTCTTTTTTATTTAACAGAACTATACATGATGTACAATATATAATTGCAAATGATAATAATAATGTTGTATTTATTGCCTTTACTAAACCTGTTGGACTAGTAAAATATTCAGATATTATAATATAAAAGCTTTTTGCTATTTTTTCTTGTTGTATGAATAATCCTCCAAATATATTTATATCTTGAATATATAACAAATAAAATACTGAAAGTATAACCACAAATAAAAATCCATACATTATACATTTCTTAAATCTTACAATTGGTTTATCTTGCCTTACATAATAAATTACTAAAAATGGTAGTAGTATTATCGTAAAGTATTTAATCGCTGTCGCTAATGCCAAGAACAATATACTTAATAATATATTTTTCTTCTTTAATAAAAAGTAGAAACTTGTCAATGTAAATAAAATTACAAACATGTCATTATGAACACATGCTATTCCTTCTATTAAAATAAATGGATTCACTCCATATAACAACACAAATATTTTTTTATTACTTATTTTATATATCAAATAACAATTCAGTAAATGAACTATTAAATTTATTAATTTAAATACGAATAATCCTATATCTATGTTTCCAAATGACATTGAAGCTACAATTCTACATATTAGTGTCCATATTGGACCGTATACTACTGTAGAATCTGCCCAATCATTTATATAACCTTGTGCTAACACTGTATCTTGTTCTAGATATTTATTATTATCACCTTGATTTACGAATTCTTTTATTGTTATATAATATGGATTTTGATGATATTCACTATTAAGTCTCCCAATACCTAAATAGTAAAATACATCTGAACATGTAAATGGTATTACTGCAATAAATATCATAGATACAACTGCTATAAAGATAAACATTCTCTTATTATTTTTAAATATTTTTTCCCTTTGTTTTACTACATATATAAATAATATTATTAGAATTGTTAGAATTATAACATATATCATTGTTTGATTTATTCTATCTGAATCATTTAATAAAAATCTAAACCATTGTTCAAATTTAAATACTGTTTTGTTTTGTACATAATATATCACTGATGGAACTGCAAACATAATACATGATAATATAAACAATATTTTTAGTATTTTATTATCTTTTTTTATTTTTTCCATATTTTCTCCTAATCATCTTATCTTTTCCAATATCATACAATTATTTTTATTGTGGCACTAAAGAATCTATTGGACAATACTCATCTGTAATTATTATTTCATTGTCTGAAATATTTAAATCATATGAATTTTCATATGTTAAATCTTCATCTGTTGCTATAACCATATTGTTTTGTACTGAATAAATATCTTCTTTATAATTGCAAGGTATTACATATACATTTTTAAATACTTGTTTTAATGTATTAACCTCTGCTTTTATAAATTTTGAATTTTCACCATCTAAAGATGAAATAATATTTGTTAGATATACTCCACCATCATTCAATGATTTTTTTATATTTTTTACATTTTCTATTGTTGTTAATGTTTTAGCAGGTGTTACTCCTGAAAAAGCATCGTTTAATATAGCATCATATTTTTTTGTATTGTTATTTAGATAAACTCTGCCATCTTCCGTAATCAAATTCAATCTTTTATTATTTTCCAAATCATAATCTTTTATTAATTTATCTAGAAAGAAATATTTTTTCGCAATCTCTGTGATCTTCCCATCAATTTCTACAACATCCATATTCTTATTTGTATAATGACTGATATAGTATTTAGGATAAGAATATCCCGCTCCTCCTATTAACAATGTATTATTTATATCAATCTTCGCCTTAAACATTAAATCATAATATTTTGTATATTCAGAGACTAATTCATTCACTTTTTCTTCATCTGTAAATGTTGCAGACTCATAACCACTATCTATATTTAAAATTCGAATATTTTGATTATTACTAACTGAATTATATATTATAACTTTTCCATATTGAGTATCTTGATATATCACATGATTTTCATTTTGTTCTTCTAATATTTTGTCTCCCTCAGCATTATTTTTATTTACATATAAATTAAATGAAATTAAAGAGATTATAATCATTACTATAACAAATATAGTACTTTTATCTTTTATTTTATAATTCACCAATGGAATTAAACAAACTAAAATAATTGTTAAAACAAATAAAATATTACAACTTCCTATATTAGGAATTAATACAAAACCACCTAAAAAAGTTCCTACTATTCCTCCCATTGTAGCTATTGCACTCATTTTCCCAGACACTTTTCCTACTGTTTCAAAGTTTTCTACTTTTAGTCTTAGTATTATAGGTGTTATAATTCCCATACATAATGAAGGAATAAAAAATAATAAACAAGCTGCTAATATTGCTCCTACTCTTATATCTTTTATATTTGAATTTATTGTATTTAATACATATTTTTGAATAAACGGTATTATTAAAACAAATATTGAAGTTTCTGTTAATATAATTTTTAAATTTTTTTCTTTATTATTTTTATCAGCAATTTTTCCGTCCTAAATAGTTTCCAATACTGCTACTTAATAATATAATTCCTATAATACTTGTCCATATTACATTTGAATTCCCAAAGTATGGTGACAATAATCTAGATGCAATTAGTTCTAGTATCATACATATTGCATCTACAACAAATATTATTATTTCAAATCTATATTTTTTCATATACTTATTTTCCTTTCATTTGTTCTTGTTTTATATCGTTATATACTTCTTCTGTTATAAATGCTTTATATTTTTCTATATCTTTTCTTATATCTGAAGCATGAATATTATATAATTTTCTACTAGGATCTACTAATACATTTTCTATTTTAAGATATTCAGCTACATATTTTCCATATTGCTCACTACTATAAAAATGAGTAACATTTTTACCCTTTATTATATCTTTCTTTATCAATTTTAAACTAAAAATGTATGAACTCAAAAGTCCTAGTGCCAA
>CAKPRW010000047.1 GCA_934183045.1 uncultured Clostridia bacterium | reverse complement strand
GGTGACATAGTGGGACAGTGTAAACCCCATCTGGAGCAACACCTAAAAAAGAAGATTAAGCCTGCTCGGCACCTTCTTGAATTGCGTGGCTTGAGATATATAGCAATATATATCCTAGATAAATGACTATTTTAAAAGACAGAACCCGGCTTACAGATTTGCTCTTTTTTTGTACTTTAAAATATTAAGAATATATTACAATATATAAAAATGTTTACTTTTTAAAACAATAAATGTTATAATATTTATTGTTAAAGGAGAAAAATATGGAAATAATTAATTTTTTAGCTACAGATAGTGTAAATCTAAATGGTATATTATATAAAAGTAATAACCAAACAAAAGATGTTATATTATCTGTTCATGGTATGAGTAGCAATTGTTTTAAGAAAAGAGATGAAGTTATAGCTAAATTTGCTAATGAAGCTAAAATAGACTATTTTTGTTTTAACAATAGAGGAAGTGAATTAGTTAAATATATAAGAAAAGGTATTGGCGAAAAACAAGAAAAAATATTAGCAGGTACATCTTATGAGGATGTATTAGAAGGATATGAAGATATTGTAGGAGCAATACTAAAATTAAAAGAATTAGGTTATGAAAATATATATTTGCAAGGTCATAGTTTGGGATGCACAAAAATAGTTTATACATATAATGAATTAATAAATGAAGAAGAATATGACATATTATCATTAATAAAAGGAGTAATTTTATTATCTTTAGTAGATATTCCTAAAACTTTAGCTATATACTTAGGAAACAAATTTGATCAATATTTGAAATTAGCTGAGCAAAAGGAACTAGAAGGAAATAAAAATGAGTTAATGCCTAAAGAATCATTTATACATTTAATAAGTGTAAAAAGCTTTTTGAGATATGCTCGTGATAATAAAGAAATCGATTTTGCAAATTATGGACAAGATACAGAACTTGAAAAATTAAACAATATCAAAGTGCCTCTATTTATGAGATGGGGAAATCAAAATGAAATGATTTTACAAAAAGCAGATGAATTAGTTACAATAGTTAGCAATTCGATAGAAAATATAAATAAGGACATAGATTACATTGATGGTGCAGATCATGGATATATAGGAAAAGAAAGTGAAGTTGCTAAACAAATAATAGAATTTATAAATAGACAAAAAGCCTAAAATAACGAATATAATTTATTAATTACAATAAAAGGAGCATTAATTATGGCAAATATTTTCGATTATTTAGAATGGAGAGGAGATTTAAGTATTGATATTGACAAATTCAACGAAATAGACAATCTAATTTTGGCTCGTTTATCATACTTTCCATTTGATGATTTAATTAATAATGAAGAATTAACACTTCAAGAAGTTTATGAAAAATATGAAAAGATAGGGACTGTAGGAAGAATATTACAGAAAGAAGATATAGATTTATTTCCAGCTTTAGCAAATAATGCTAGATTTGGGAAACTTAAAGTAACAAATTTTGTTAATAAATTAGATGTAATTACCGAAAAACAATTTTCAGCAATTACAATCATATTACCAGACGACACTTTATATGTATCATATAGAGGAACAGATAATACAATAATTGGATGGAAAGAAGACTTTAATATGAGTTTTAGTGAATTAGTTCCATCTCAAACAGATGCTGTAGAATATTTAGAAAGTATAGCTAAAAAATATGATTATAAAATTAGAGTTGGAGGACATTCAAAAGGCGGAAATTTAGCTGTATATGCTGCAACGTTTTGTAATAAATCAATTCAAGATAGAATTATTAATGTATATAATAATGATGGACCAGGATTTTGCGATAAAGTAGTAGAATGTGATGAATATAAAAATATTTTAAGCAGAGTACATACATATATTCCACAAACTTCAATTATAGGAAGACTTTTAAACCATAAAGAAGAAACTACTATTCTTAAAAGTACTCAAACTGGAATTATGCAACATGACTTATATACTTGGCAATTAGTAAGAAACCATTTCATAAAAGACGAATTAACTAGTTCAAGTGAATTTATAGATCACACAATTACTGACTGGTTAAAAGAAGTAAGACCAGAACAAAGAGAAAAATTCATTGATATCTTTTTTGAAGTATTAAACACAACACAAGTAGAAACATTATCAGAATTCAGTAACAACAAATTTACAAATGCAATTACTATGTTAAAAACATATAAGAACATAGATGAAGAAAGTAAAGAAATAATGATGAAAACATTAAATGTATTTTTTGAAATTGCCAAAAGTAATATAAGAATTAGTACACCTAAATTAACATTTAAAAAATTACAGTAAATTAAAAAACTAAAGAATCCTAACATATGATTATTCTAATAATAGAAGAGAGGAAAAATACAAATGATTAAAGAAGTAGTAAATGCGAGAAAACAAAATATGAGACTGTACTCATTTTACAGATCAATTTCATTGGACTTATTGTTTTTTTATGCTATAGAGTTTATATTTTTAACACAAGTAAAAAAAATAACTCCATCTGAAGTTGTTTTATCTACATCATTTTATGCTATATTTATGATATTTCTTCAAATACCAGCTAGTATTATAGTGGATAAAGTAGGTGCAAGGAAATGTACCATTGTAGCAAATATATTTAATGCAATATATGTATTGTTAATAATTTTTATATGTAATAATATAAAAGACCTTATATTTGCACAATTAATAAGTGCTATGTGTTATTCGTTGAAAGATATATCAGATGACATGCTACTTACACAATCAATACCTGAAACTTCAAAAAAAGGAGAGATCTTTTCAAAGTTAGAAGGAAAAGGATTTAGAAATTACTATATAGTAGATTCTATTGGAGCAATACTTTCTGGTTCTATGTATGTAATAAATCCATATGCACCAATTATTATTTCTTTAATATTTGTAATAATAGCAACAATAATATCATTTGGATTTAAGGATATTGAAAAAACCAAGATAAAACATGCTGAAGTAAAAATAGAAAATAAAAGACACTATTTTAAAGAATTAAAAGATGCAATGAAATTTATTATAAAATCACAAAGATTAAGAAGTCTATTTGTATATACTGGAATTTCTTGGGGAATATTTGCATTAATGGGAACTTACAGAAGTAGTATTTTAGTAGATATAGGTGTACCAACACAAATGATTACAGTAATTGCTGCAATAGTAGGTATTGCTGCTTCACTAGGATCAAAGGGACAATTGGCGTTTAATAAAAGATTTAAAAATAAGTCATTAACAATAATATTATTATCTGTGACAACGGCAATAATAATTGCTGGACTTACTGTCGTATTAAATATTCAATATGTTATTTCGATAATAATAATATCACTATGTTTTATTATAATATCTGTAGATAAGGGAATGAGCTTAGTACTTTCAAGTAGATATTTAGGAAACTTTTCTAGTGACAAAATTTTGTCACAAATTTATGCTGTTAATGCTATATCAAAGAATATTTTCAGAGCTTTAATTGGTTTTGTTGGGTCTTATCTATTGGATATTACTACTACTGCGAATTCAATGATTATAGTCGGACTTTTTATGATTATTATATCTATTAGTTTAATAGGTTACATGAAAACGAGATTAGGTTTGAAACCAGAACAATATGGAAAAGAGGAAATATACAATAAAATTTAGATTTGATATAAACAAAAAAGAGTTAGTATTATAATTTATTATACTAACTCTTTTTTATATAACCATAACAAAATATTGACAAAGAAAACCAATAGAAGTAAACTAAAAATATCTTAAAAAGGGGAGAAGAAAAAATGAAAAATAAAAAGGTAATAATAATTATATCTATAATAATAGCTATAGTTTTAATAATTAGTGGATGGTATTTTATAAATAAAACAAATCAAAAAAATGCTGAAAAAACATTATTGGATTTTGCAGAATTAATAAACAATAAAGATTATGAAAATATGTATGAAAAGGTTACATATGAAGTTAAACAGAATGTTACATCTGAAAATTTTATTACAAGAAATAAAAATATTTATGAGGGTATAGATGCTACAGATATTAAAATAGAAATACAAAATTGTAAAAAGGAAAACAGCAAATATAACATAGAGTATAAACAAAAAATGTATACTTCTGCAGGAGAAATAGAGTTTAATAATACAACTAGCGTAATAAAAGAAAATAAGGAATATAAAATTAATTGGTCATCTAACTTTATATTTCCAGAATTAGGAGATAATGATAAAGTACGTATAAAAACTATTAAGGCAAAAAGGGGAACAATTATAGATAGATATGGAAAGACATTAGCAGAAGATGGACAAGTGGCTTCCGTTGGTATTGTTCCAGGAAAGTTGGGAGATAACAAAGAAGAAAAAATAAGTGAGATTTCAGAACTAACAGGAGTATCTGTAGATTATATAAATGAACAGTTAAATAAATCTTATGTTAAAGATGATACTTTTGTCCCAATTAAAAAAATATCTGATTCTAATACTGAATTAAAAGAAAAATTACTTAAAATTTCAGGAATACTAATAAATAAAGTAGATGGAAGAGTATATCCATTAGGAAAAGAAACAGGACATTTAATTGGATATGTGCAGTCAATTAGCAAGGAAGAATTAGAAAATAATGAAGGTAAAGGTTATAACACAAACAGTCTTATTGGTAAATCTGGTTTGGAATTAGCTTATGAAGATACTTTAAGGGGAATTGATGGATCTGAGATATATATAGAAGATGAGAATAAAGATAAAAAATCAGAAGTGATAAAACAAGATAAAAAAGACGGACAAGATTTAAAACTTACAATAGATGGCGAGCTACAAGCTAAATTGTATGAACAAATGAAAAACGATAAAGGATTTTTTGTGGTAATGAACCCTAAAACAGGTGAATTATTATCATTAGTTAGTACACCTACATTTGATTCAAATGATTTTACTGTTGGAATGACAACAAAGCAATGGGAAGATTTAAACAATGATGCAAGTAAGCCTTTATATAATAGATTTACACGGAAAATATTGCCCAGGATCAACATTTAAACCGATTACAGGAGCGATTGGTTTAAGTACTAATAAAATAAACGAAAATGATGATTATAATTATACAGGTACTAGTTGGCAAAAAGATAATAGTTGGGGAGATTATAAAATTACAACTTTAACAGCTTATAATGGTAAGAAAAATTTATTAAATGGAATGCTTCACTCAGATAATATATATTTTGCACAATCAGCATTAAAAATAGGAGCAGATACTTTAGCTGAAAATCTAAATAATATTGGTTTTAATGAAGAATTAAGTTTTCCATTAAATTTAGCTAAATCACAATATTCAAATAATAATGAAACAAAAATCACAGGTGAAACAAAACTTGCAGATACTGGATATGGACAAGGAGATGTATTAGTAAATCCTATTCATATGGCATCAATATATTCAGGTTTTTATAATAAAGGAAATATGGTAAAACCAATAATAACTGCAAATGAGCAAAAAGAATCTATCTGGAAAAAATCTGTTTTTACAAGTGAAGCGGCAGAAACAATAAAAGAAACATTAATTCAAGTGGTAGAAAACCCAGAAGGAACAGCAAATGATATGAAAATAAATGGAAAGACAATAGCAGGAAAAACTGGAACGGCCGAATTAAAAACTTCTAGTCAAGATACAGAAAGCGGAACACTTGGATGGTTCGATTGTTTTACAGTTAATAATGAACAAGAAGATTTATTGATTATTAGTATGGTAGAGAACAAACAAAATAATAGTGATGGAGGTAGTCATTACTTAATAAAGAAAATCAGAACAATATTTTAAAGATAAAAATTAATATATAATAGATTTATAAACAATCAAATATAAGTAAAATACATAAAATTTATAGACTTTTTGTCAAATTTCGTATATAATATGTGAAAAGTAGAAATTTGGAGGTTAGCTACAATGTATGAGAGAAGTGCTATAGTTTTAGAACGATATTTAAACAAGCTATTTGGATTCGATAAAGCTATTAATCTAAGAGAAAACTTTTACAATTTTAGTGATTTAGTAGAAGAATTAAAAGAATATCAAACTATGGTTACCGAAGAAGAAAAAGTAATAAATAAATTTGAAGAGGTAGCAAGAGAAATACAAGCTATACAAAAACTACAAGAAAAGCTATCTATTTCTAATCAAAAATTAGAAGATGAAAGAAATAAACTATTTAATGCATTTGATGAAAATCCTAATACAATACAAAATAGAATAGAAAAAATAGAAAAAATAGTAGAAGAAAATAATAGTGAATTAAAAAAATTAAGAGAAGAATTTATAAAAACATATGTTATTTTTATAGAAAGACAGAAAGAAAGAAACAAGTTTGCTAGAGGAAAAAGAAGTTCAGAAGAAAAATATATTTCAACAATGAAAGATGCTAACGAAAAATTTAAAAATGTTTCTGTTCAAGACGTACAAAACATGAAAAGATTTATTGTGGGCAATAAAGAAGATCTTAAAAGAAGTATTGTTGAAATAATGCTAAGAAACGGAAAAAATGAAAGAATTGGATTCAACAAAGAAGTAATTAATAAAGCAGTAGACATCAGAATAGAAATTGCAGAAAAAGAAGCTGAATGCTATGTTGCTGCTTATGAAAGATTTAAAAAAATATTAAGTGAAGTCGAAAGTGACAATATTAAGCTAGAAAAATATGAGAAATTTTTAAGAGATAATAGTGTAAAATTAGCTTTTTTAAATGCTGAAAAAGAATACGTTATAGATTTTCTTGATAATGAAAGAATGACTGTAATTGGTGGACCTACAGCACATAGAAAAATGATGGAGGAAGCTTGTAAGAATTTCGATCTAGATATAAATCAAATAAACAATTTATATGAATTAATTTTAAGAGAAATAGCAGGAAAATCAACCAAAAAAGCATATAACGAATTATACAACAAGACATATTTACGTGATATACAAGCAAAAGAAAGAGGATTTGAAGCAGAAGTTACAAATATAAAAGTCAACTTAGGAACTGTGGTTAATTCTAACTATTGGAGAATAGAAGGAATAAAAAACATATATGAAGTCTTTTTGCAAGAAGTAACAGAAAAATTTGAAAAGGATTTATCAGATTATAAAGTTGCTGAAATAGATATAATAGATCAAATTCAAGACTTCATTCTAGAAAAAAACAAACTGAGTATATCAAGCAACAATAAACAACCACGTTTTGAAACCATAAAGTATGATAATAGCAATAAAACTGATAATGATTATGATAGTTTTTATAATGATCAAGAGGACAATGATAACTATAGTGGATATGAAAGTGATGATGATTATTATATAGAACAAGAAGATGACGACGATGATGATTATTATTTTAGTCAAGAAGATGATGAGGATGACGAATATTATTCAGACCAAGACGAATACGAAGAGGATGATGATGAGTATGATTATTATGATAATGATTATGAAGACGAATACGATGATTATGATGAGTATGAATATGATGAACAAAACTATGATGAAGAATATAACGAAATTAAACCAAGGTCATCTACTAGAAAAAACAGAGTAAAAAGTAGTAACAAAAAAGGAAAAAGAAACAAAGTTAAAGAGGCTAGAAGAAGAAAAGAATCTCCACGAAGAAGAGCAGATACAAATAATAATTTTAATATGGATGACAACAAAGGATTTTTTGACAAATTATTTAAGAAAAATGATTATTAAAATTTAAATAAAAATTAAATTGATTTAAAAATTGCAGTTAGATACGATATTTATATTTTGACTATAAATTTTATTCTAACTGCAATTATTTTTATAATAAAATGATGCTTGTAGATTTTGAACAGAATTTTTTCCGACATAAACCTTAAATTCACCTGGTTCAGCAATATATTTTAAATCATTATTAAAAAATTTTAACATTTCTAAATTAATTAAAAAAGATATTGTCTTTTCTTCATATTCTCTAAAAAACACTTTTTGAAAATCCTTTAATTCTTTGACTGGTCTAACTACAGTTCCAAATAGGTCTTGAATATAAAGTTGAACAATTTCAAAGCCAGGAATAGAAGAATTATTTTTTATAGTAACAGATACATTAATAGAATCATTCTGTTTTGATGTAATAATTGTTTTATTAAGAGACAAATTTGAATACTCAAATTTTGAGTAAGATAATCCATAACCAAAAGGATAAAGAGGCTCATCTGCAATATCTTGATATCTAGATGTAAAACGATAATTAGATGATATTGATGGTCTGCCTGATGAATAATGATTGTAATATATGGGGCACTGGCCGGTTGTTTGAGGAAATGTCATATTTAATTTACCGAGAGGGATTTGTTCTTCCAAATAATAAATCACATATTGCATGTCCGCCTTCTGTTCCAGGAAATCCAACCCATAACAAAGCTGAAACTTTATTTACTATTGACTTTAAGGCTAAAGGTCTACCACTAAATACAAGTGCAACGATTGGCTTTTTTAAAGTATAAAGAGCATCTAATAAATCTTGTTGGATTTTTGGAATTTCTATATTAGAACGAGAAGCACCTTCTCCTGATTGTTTATAATGCTCGCCAATTGCCAAAATTATAATATCTGCTTTTTGAGCAATTGAAATTGCTTCTTGTATTTCTTTATATACAGATTTATTTTTATATGAAATAGGGGCAATTCCCTCCATTGATAAAATAGTATTAAGTTCATCCTCTGGCAAAACAGGACAACCATTTGAACAAGGAATATCATCTAGCTCTAAATAATCTAAGAGCCCTTGTTTAACAGTAATAGTTTTATCTTTATTTTTATTATAAATAGACCATGAACCAGATATATTAACATTATCAGAATATGGTCCTATTAATGCAATTTTACTATTTTTATTCAAAGGTAAAATATTATCTTTATTTTCTAACAATACCAAACTTTCTGAAGTATATTTTCTAGCAAGTTCTAAATTATCTTTAGATAATATAAAGCTTTTTTCTTTATTGGAATTAGTATTGCCATAAGGATTTTCAAAAAGTCCTAATTTATTTTTAAAATTTAATACTCTAAAAACACTATCATCTAAATAATTCATAGGTATTATGCTAGAAAGAACCAAATCTTTAAGATTCAATAGATAACAATCTGTCATCATATCAATATCAACAGTAGATTTTATAGCCTTTTTGGCGGCATCTTTTTTATCAGTAGAATAACTATGGGCAATTGTTTCGACAATTGAGGAATAATCAGAGATAATTACACCATTAAATTTCAAATAATTTCTTAAAAGATCTTTTAAGAGCCAAGAATTGACGGTACAAGGTATACCATTAAAGGTAGAAAATGATGGCATTATCATATCAACACCAGAATCAATACAAGCCTTAAAAGATGGGAGATAGTATTGCAATAATTCACGCTTAGACATATCTACAAAATTATATTCTTTTCCACCTTCAACAGCACCATATCCAATAAAATGTTTTGCACATGTACCCATATTATTAGAATGATGTGCTTCTATAATTTTTTTAGCATATAAAGAAGAAAGAAGTACATCTTCGCCACCAATAGATTCTAGAACACGTCCCCATCTACTATCACGTACTAAATCAACCATAGGAGAGAAATTAGCTTGAATTCCTGCATATCCAGCTTCTTTAGAAGAAATAAATGCACAATTATAAACTAAATCTAAATCCCAAGAACAACCCTGTAATAAAGGAATAGGAAAAATAGTTTTATAGCCATTTATAACATCTCCTGTAAAAAGCAATGGTATACCAAGTCTATTTTTAGATAGATATAAATCCTGAACCTTTTTAACATTTTGACTTCCAGACAAATTCAAGATAGATCCAACCTGATACAATTGTTCATCTGAATAATATAAATTATCTTGTGGACCTGTGATAATATTTTCTGTATTTAAAAATAGTTCACCTTTTGTTTGAACTAATTGACCAATTTTTTCTTCTAGTGTCATTTGAGATAAAAGATCTAATAATTTTTCTTTTTTCATAAAACCTCCAACATATAGACATTTATATTATTTACTAACAAAAATAAAATATGTATTATAAAAGATTAATAATAGATCTATAAACAAGTAATAATCTAAGAATATTTTTCCATTGAATTTCTAAATATAACCTAATATAATTGTCTTAAGAGGTGAAATGAATGAGGTTTTTTCAAAAGCATGGGGAAAAATTGATTTTAAAAGAATTAAAAGGAAGTTATTTATTTTTTATTAAAGAAGCTAATACAGACAAAAAAAGTTTAGGATATGGGCTTATAAGAGATAAAACAGTATTAGCAGACGATATAGCAAGTATTGCATCTGTTGGATATGGGTTGGCAGCATTAGTAATTGGAACTGAAAGGAAATGGATAAGTTTTAACAAAGCATATGATAGAGCTAATAGAACTTTAGATACATTTTTAGAAAACGTAGAGGGGAAAAATGGATTCTTTTATCATTTTGTTAATATGAAAACAGGAAAAAGAGAATGGAATTGTGAAATATCAATAATAGATACAGCAATATTTATTAGTGGAGCGATTACTTGTGGGGAATATTTTGGAGGAGAAGTTAAGAAAAAAGCACAAAAATTATATGAAAATATTAATTGGCAATGGTATAGAAATCCTGAAACCGATCAATTTTATATGGGATATTCGCCAGAAAAGGGCTTTTGGGGAAAATGGGACATGTATGCAGAACAACTAATGTTGTATGTTTTAGGTGTTGCATCTCCAACTTATCCAATTAATAAAACAATGTATGACAAAATAGATAAACCACGTGGTGACTATAAAGAAATACAAGATATAATTTATACATATTGTGGAACACTTTTTACATATCAATTTTCACACGTTTGGATTGACTTTAGAAATAGGACAGATAAAGATGGAATAAATTGGTTTGAAAATTCAATAAAAGCAACAAAGGCAAATAGAGAATATTGTATTGATAACAAAGACAAATTTAAAACTTTTAATGAAAATTCATGGGGGTTAACAGCATGTGTTGGGCCTGATGGATATAAAGGTGGATATGGTGCAAAACCTTGCATGGCTGATATAGAAAACGAAAATGATGGAACAATTCCTCCTTGCGGGCCAATTGGCTCGATAGTGTTCACACCAAAAGAAAGTATACAAGCAATGGAATATTTTTATAATAATTTTCCAAAGTTATGGTGTAAATATGGATTTAAAGATTCTTATAATTTAGAAGGAACTACACCATGGTTTTCTACTGAATGTATTGGTATAGATAAAGGTACTTCAATGACTATGATAGAAAATTTCCTGAGCGGGAATATTTGGAAGTATTTTATGAAAAATAACTATATAAAAATAGGCTTAGACATTTTAAATATATCAGAAACAAAAAACAGTAAGAAAGAAATGGTTAAAAACTAATATCATAATAATATAGAAAAAAGACAATTTAACTTCAAGTGTCTAAATTTTGACACTTGAAGTTTTTTTGTTCTTCATTTAGATGATCTAAGTTAGTAGAATGAAAATAATACAAAAAGCAAAATTTCAAAACCATAAACAACATAAAAATTAGTATACTTAAAGGATTGTTAAAAATACTAATATATGATAATATACAAATATATATTTTTTTAGAAAAATTTACAAAATGAAGGTAGAAATAAAAATTGTTATTATGCTAATACAAAGTATATTTCACAAGGTTGTTATTCTGAATAGCAACGGCGAAAATTAAATCTGAAAGGAAGAATAAAATGAATATAACATTTATAAGACATGCGGAATCAGAATATAATAGAGATGGGATTTGGGCTGGAAGAGTTGATTGTAGTTTAACAACAGAAGGAATAAATGCTGCTCAGAAATTAGGAGAAAGTATCGATAAAAATTTTGATATCATATATTGTTCGCCCTTAAAAAGAACAAAACAGACATTGTTTGCAATTTTACCAGAAGCTAAACCAATTTATGATGATAGAATAATCGAGAACTCAATTGGTGAATGGGAAAATACAAAGAAAGAATTATATTCTAAAGAATTAGTAGAATCGTATAGAAGAGGATTATATACACCTCCAGGT
>CAKPRW010000046.1 GCA_934183045.1 uncultured Clostridia bacterium | reverse complement strand
TCCATATTCTACATTGTAATTTTCTTGAATCGGATTGTTTGTAATTACTTTTGTAGATAGTCCTGTCCCTGCCATTTTGATTTCTTCTGTAGTATTTCCTTCTTTATCTTCTTTATTTTCCGTGTTTTCTATCTTATTGCTATCACTATTTGCATTCAAAATTCTTTCTTGTTCTTTAGCTTCGGTTTTTTCGACGCCATTTATTGTACTAATTTGTGTTTTTAATATTTCTTTTAAAATTTCACTTTCGCCAGTTTTGTTATTTTCTATTTTTTTTGCATTATCTGTATTTCCTTCCTCATTTACTTTAGCCACTACCGGCATTGTTGTATCCAAACATTGTAACATACTATTTTCTGAAATTGTTTTTATTCCGCATTCTACTCCATTAGTAACTGTTTTTTCATTTGTTTGATTATAAAAATGTTTTCCTATATATATAATTCCTAACAGAAATATAATTCCTATAAAAAACTTACTTATATCCTTAATTTTTAATACAGTAACATTAAACATATATATCTCCTTGTCTTAAGTCTACTATATATATGTATATTCATTTATTACTTTTTTATTACTGTTTTTCTCAACATAAGTATGGATATAAATATAAGTATTACGCATAGAAAATGAACCTAAATTATTAAAACCAAAAGTTTAATAATCTAGGTTCATCTCATAATATTATTTGATTCTTTATTAATCTATTATATTTTTTTCCAAAACCAATCTAAACTATTATCTATACTCTTTCTTCCAGTTGCTTTTGTTTCTATATCATCTACCCATAAATATGCGAAAAATGTTATTAATACAAAAACAAAATCAATAGCTATACATTTAGATAATGTTGGCATTAAAACTCTAAATTCTTCTGATAATGTTAGCAATTGTATTACATGTACAATTAGAATAATTAAATATGCAAACAATGTAATTGCTGATACATAACTCTTTTTTATTTCTTGTGCTAAAAATATTAATAATACTGTTGCTGCTAACATTAATAATAATGTTAATGGATTTGCCATGTTTAAAATTATCATTTTTACATCTTCCTTTTCTTTTGTTATTCTGCTATTATAATACCATTAAATACAGTTTTAATCAATATTTTTTATATTACATTTTTATTACAATATAAGATATTATTTTAATTTTGCTTCTATTAATTTAGCAATATCTGTAGCTTTTTTTGTAATATATTCTTGATCTTCTCCTTCTATCATTACCCTTACTAGTGGCTCTGTTCCTGATGGTCTGATTAATACTCTTCCATTCCCATCAAATTCTTTTTCTAATTTTTCTATTGCTTCTTTTATATCTGTATCTTCCTTATAATCATATTTTTTGTTAGAATCCACCTTAGCATTTATTAATACTTGTGGATACAATTTAACTAGTTCTGCTAATTCTGAAGCTTTTTT
This sequence comes from uncultured Clostridia bacterium, assembly GCA_934183045.1. Classification (GTDB taxonomy): domain Bacteria; phylum Bacillota; class Clostridia; order TANB77; family CAG-508; genus CAG-269. The sequence continues at coordinate 10,805 of CAKPRW010000046.1, read as the reverse complement.
ATTTTCTTCTAATATTGCTTGTATAATCATTAATGATGTCAATATTCCATCACCTGTAGGATTATAATCTAATAATATAACATGACCTGATTGTTCTCCACCTAAATTATATCCGCCTTCCAACATTTTTTCTAGTACATACCTATCTCCAACTTGTGTTTGGAATAATTGCAATCCATTTTCTTTTGCATACTTATTTAATCCTAAATTACTCATTACTGTTGCAACTATTGCATCTTTATTTAGTTTACCTTTTTTTCTTAAATTTTGTGATATTATTGCTAAGATTTTATCTCCATCTATTTCATTTCCTTTTTCATCCACAGCTAAACATCTATCACCATCACCATCATAGGCAATACCTAAACTTAATTTATTTTCTACAACAAACTCTTTTATTCCTTCTAGATGTGTTGAACCACAATTTTCATTTATATTAATTCCATCAGGATTATTATTTATAATTTTATATTTTATTCCTAATGTTTTAAATACCTTTTCTGCGACTAAAGAAGTAGCACCATTAGCAGTATCTATTCCGACAACAAAGTCATCTCTTAAATTCTTTTCTATATTATCATCAAAATTTTTTCTAAAGAAGTATACATACTCATCCATCAAATCCAAAGCATACTCAGAAGTTCCTATTTTATCATTTACAGCTGTTAACTCTTCTAGCTTTCCTGACTCCATAACTTCTTCTATTTCTTCTTCTAAACTATCTGGTATTTTAGTTCCTTTATTACTAAAATACTTTATTCCATTAAATTCATATGTATTATGTGATGCTGAAATAACAACACTTGCATCAGCATTTAACTTTCTTGTTAAATAAGCAACAGCAGGAGTTGGTATTACTCCTAACAATTTAACATTAGCACCATAGCTTAAAAAGCCTGCCACCATTGCACTTTCAATTAAAGTACCTGATATACGTGTATCTCTTCCTATTAAAATAGTTGGTGCATGATCTGTATGCTTTGACAAAACATATGCACCTGCCTTTGCAACCTTATACACTAACTCTGGAGTCAACTCAGTATTAGCAATTCTTCTAATTCCATCTGTTCCGAAATATTTTCTCATAACTTTTCCTTCCTTTCAGGGATTTTGGGACGTTCCCTCTTTTCCCTTTTTCAGGGATTGGGGGACACTCCTTTAATTCTCTATTTTTTAAATACTTTTTTTATCATTTTATCAATATCAAATCCACTTTGCATTATAATTTTTTCTTTTAGTGTTAATTCTATTTTATTCGGTTCACTGATATCTATTCTCTTATTTTGTAAAGCTAATTTAGGATTCACAGTTGTAATTCTTTCTAGTTCTTCTTTTCCTATTATTTCTTCTATCTTTCTCAAGATTTCTGGTATTAATGGATAAATTGTATTTTCCCTATGCACATCACTTCCCAAAAAATGTACCATATTGTTTTCTAATAATTTTTCTACTATTAATTGAGCTTTTTGTCCATATTGACCTATGATACTTCCAAAATTGCATTGCATTAATACGCCTTTTTCTATTAAATCATATATTAACTCCGGCTCTTTTTGCATATATGAGTATCTTTCTGGATGCGCTAATACTGGAACTAGCTTATTTTGCATCATTTCATAAACTATATTATATAAATTTAGAGGTTCATTATTCATTGGTAATTCAAATAATACATAACTTGTATCGTTTATTGTTGATGCCTTTCCTTCTTCTAACAATTTTATTATATTGTCAGAAAGATATATCTCATTTCCTAGATATAAATTTATATTTATATTTTTAGTTTTTAAATTTTCATATATTGCACTTATCCATACTTCTCTTTCAGGTGCATCAGTTTCATAATATCCTTCTAGATAATGTGAAGTAGAAATAATTGCTTGGAATCCTGCTTTTTCTGCTTCCTTTATTAAATTGAATGTTTCTTCTATACTACGAGATCCATCATCTATATTAGGTAGTATATGTGAGTGAAAGTCTATCATCTTTTTCTCCTTTTGATATAATTGCATACTTTTATAGTATACAATTATTCTATATGTTTTGCAAGTAAAATTATGGCAATTGCTATAATTCAAATCTAATTAATCAATTATTAGAGATAAATTACAACTATTGCCATAATTAAATATTTTATTCTTTTGATTGTTTATTGTCAGTTTCTTGTTGTTCCATAAACTCATCTACTTGTTTTAAAATCGCATCTTTTTTATCTTTAGAAACTTCTCTTTTTTTACTAGTTTTTTTATTTTCACTACTTTTTCCAGTAGTTGTTTTTGTTTTCTTAGTCGTCTGCTTTTTACTTGTACTAGATTTCTTTGTACCTTTCGTACTTTTTGCCTTTTTAGTATTTTTAGCACTTGAGCTGTTATTTTTGTTAATATTCTTTTCCTTTATTTCTTCTATTTGTTTCTGGATTTTTGCCTCTTTTTCCTTAGATATAGTTGTTGAATACTTACTTTCTTCATTAGCTTTTCCTTTTCTCATACTAGTTGAACCATAGTAATAACTTTCTTCGTATTTTTTAGCTGATATAGGAATTTTATTAAATACTAATCCTATATTACTTCCCCCTACATCTTTTATACTTTCAATAACTTTCTTTAAACTATCTCTTTTTGTTTGTTTATATGCTGTAACTATAACTGTAGTATCAACACTTCTAATTAATAACAAAGAATCTGTAACAAGTTCGCATGGAGTTCCATCAACAATAATTATGTCACATTTTTCTCTTAAATTACTAAATAGTTGTCCCATTTTAGGTGAAATTAATAATTCTGATGGATTTGGAGGTATATCTCCTGCTGGCATTATATATAAATTTTCTATACCAGTTTCTTGTATATAATTTTCCTCATTATTAATCTCTTTTTGACTTTTAGATTCTAACCCTATACCTGACAAATAATTTGAAAGACCTGGCGTTGGTGATACTCCAAATATATTATATTGTCTACCTTTTCTTAAATCTGCATCAATCAAAAGCACTGTTTTACCAGCTTGTGCAAATGTTACAGCTAAATTAGAAGAAATCCAACTTTTACCTTCACCTGGTAAAGTAGATGTAATAAGTATTACTTTTGATCTTTTTCTAGTGTTCATAAATTGAATATTAGCTCTTAATGTTCTAAATACTTCAGAAATTGGAGATTTCGGATCTTTGTGCGCAATTAATTCTTTTTTCATCCTCTATTTACCTCCTTTTGTTTTTCTGTTTCCATACATTGGTATTGATACTAATATTGGTACATCAAACATTTTCTCTAGTTCTTCTGTTGATTTTATAGTTGTATCTATCATGTTTGAAATTATGACATATACAAATGATACGATTAGTCCTATTATAGCAAATATAATTATATCTTTTTTATGATTTATATTTGATGGTGCTGTTGGAGTCTCAGCTTCATCTACTATTTGAATATTATTTATGTTATATATTTCTGAAATCTTTTTCACAAATACATTTGATATTTCATTAGTAATTTTTACTACCTGATTTGGATCTTGATCTGTAACATTTATTTCTATTAGAGATGTGTTAGTAACAGATGTTACTGTTATATTTTTTCTTAATTCTTCATCTGTCATATTCGCACCTGTATTTTTTATTACTTCATCTAATATATTTTTGCTTGTTATTAATTCTTTATAAGTTGATACTAATTTTGTATTAATACTTACATCTGTTGCTGCTGTAGTTGTATTTGTTGTATTCTCATTTTGTGAAGCAAGTACTAATGTCGTTGTTGATGTATACATTGGTGTTACATATCTTGTTGTATACATATACCCTATCCCTGCAAATATTAAGGTTATTAATATTATTTGTATTTTCTTTCTCCAAAAGATCTTAAATACTTCTATTAAATCTATTTCTTCCATAGTTCCTCCTTAGTATCAATATTACATTCTAAAGTTTTACTAAAATATATATCATATATTTACCTTTAAATCAATTTTTTGTAGAAATGTAGATATTTTTTTGCTATCTATTATTTTATCTATTGTATATTTGTAAATAAATTTCCTTATAAATTCTACTATCATACCAATACTAAAAATAATAGTTGATATTATTATAACACAAAATATATAATATTTTTCTTTTATAAAATCAAAACTTTTTATCCACTCCCACATTAGTTTTGCAAAAATAAAATGTGATTGGAATAAATAAATTCCAAATGTTGTACTTGAAATAGCATTTATCCATCCTATTTTCATAGGCTTTTTCTGCTTAAAATATAAAAATAAAGATACTGCTGCTATTAATTCAAATATTGAAAAATCTAATGCAAAATGGTCTATAGCTTGTCCCTTTTTTATAAAGCTAAATACTATCGTAGAACCAAATATGAATAAATAAGTTAAAATAAAAGTAATAATAGCTTTTTTACCGCTTATATTTATGTCATATAATTTTATATATGCAGCAACAAAGTACAAACACATGAACCATAAGTAAGTATTAAAATATGTTCTAATATTTAATAAGGTTGGAAAAATTGATAATATTGTAATTGCTATTATAAGTAGTTTTTTCAACTCTTCTTTTGAACACGCTTTAATAAATTTATTCAAAAAAGGAGAAAATATATACATGAAAAAATAAGATGTAAAGAACCAATATGCTATACTTGTTACTGGCAATAATGTCTTTTTCATTTCTGACAAAGTAATTTGATGTCCTAATAATTTTCCAACTATTGTTAATGTTATGGTATAAAATAATATTTGCATAATTAATTTAATAATCTTTTTAATTGAAATTTGTTTATTTACTAAGAAATATCCACTAATTAATACAAAACAATTAACTCCTAATTTTCCTCCTATATAAAAGAAATGTGAAATGTAGTAATTTAAAGATCTTGCTGTATTAATAGCTTCAGTATTTAATACATAATGATGCAATATAATCATGAAAATACTTAAAATTCTTAATATTTCAAAATTTGAAATTCTATCTTTTTTACTTTTCGTGCTACTCATTCTACAACTCCAATAATTCATTTAATAATTTCTCATCTAATTCTGGTCTTTGGTTTATCATTTCATGTCCAAAATATGTCTTTGGATATGCTTTTGTACCAACCGGAAGTTTTATCTCTATTAATGTTGGTTTATTTGGATTATATGTTTCTAATACATTTTTAAATTCATTTATATTTTCTACGGCATATGATTGTATTTTATATGCTTCGCCTATTGCTTTAAAGTCTGGTGCTTCATATCCACCTTCTTCGCATGCTCCAAAATATTTAGAATCAAAAAAGTCTGTCTGTTGTTGGTGTATTAGTCCTAATGAATTATTATTAAAAACAAATACTGTAACCGGCAAATTTTCTTTTTTTAATGTCTGTAATTCTTGAATATTCATCTGTAAGCCTCCATCTCCTGCAATTACAAACGTTTTATTTCTACTAGCTATACAACCACCTATTGCGGCTGGTAGAGCAAATCCCATTGCTCCTAACCCTCCAGAAAATACTATTTTTTGTTTTTCTTTTATATTAATAGAATGTGCAGCCCAAATTTGATTTTGTCCTACATCTACAAAAATATTTGTATGTTCATCTGTGTAATCATTTAATAAATCAATATATCTATTAGGCATACACTCTGGGATGTCTTTATCTATATCTTTTAATTTTTCTTTTATTATATTACATGTATTAATCCATTCACTTTTTTCTTTTACATCTTTGTTTTCTAATAAATTATTCATAATGTCTACTAATTTATTCACGTCACATTTATAATTGATATCATTATCATGTACTTTAAATTTCAATTCTTCACTATCAATATCTACTCTAATAATTTTAGCATTTGTATTAAATTCTTTTCTTTTCATTCCTATAGTTCTTGCATTCATTCTACACCCTAAAGATATGATCAAATCAGCTTTTTTACATCCTATTATATTTGAATATCTTTGGCCATATGCAGTTCCCATAAATCCAAAATTGTATTTATTATTATATGAAATTAATGATTTAGCTAACATAGAATATAGAACTGGTATTTTTAATGAATTAATAAGCTTATTTATATTTTTATATCCATCTCCACTTTTTTCTATTCCATTTCCTAATAAAAATATTGGTCTTTCACTTTTTTCTATATTTTCTATAATAGCATTAGCAATTTCATTATAATTAGTTTCATCTATATCTTGTTGCGGTATAGTAAAATGTTTTAATTTTTCTATTTCAATATCAGCCCTTTGTATATTCATAGGAATATCAATTAGAACTGGACCTTTTCTTCCAGTATTAGCTTCATATATAGCTTTTTCTAAAATATATGCTATATCGTTAGTATCTTCTATCTTTATTGCATATTTAGTAATTGGTTTTATAATGCTCACAATGTCAGCCTCTTGAAAACCTTGTTGTCTTAATGTATTTATTTGACTATATTCGTATGTGTTTAATTGCCCTGTAATAAAAATTACTGGTACACTATCATAATATGCATCAGCTATTCCTGTAATTAAATTAGTTGCTCCTGGTCCACTTGTTGCATATGCACATACTCTTTTCTCACTTGATTTTGCATATCCTACCGCAGCCAGAGCAACTCCTTGTTCATTATAACAAATATGATTTTTAACTCTATTATCTTTTCCAATAGAATTAACCAAATGTGCTATCATTGTACCTTGATATCCGAAATAATCTTTTATTCCAATTTTATAGAAATATTCTACTATATAATCACTTAGTTTCATTATATACCCTCCTAATAATAGTTGTATCCACCATTAATATCAATATTAGCTCCATTGATATATTGATTATTTATTATTTCTATACATAAGCTAGCCACTTCACTTGTTTCACCAAATCTATGCAAAGCTATTTTGTTGTTTATTCTATCAAAACTTTCTTTTGATCTATTTTTGTGATATGGAGTATTAATAAAACCTGGACAAATAGAATTAACTGTTATATTTCTATCTGCAAAATATTTTACTAATGCATTTGAAAGAGCATTAACTCCTGATTTTGAAACATTATAAGCAAGTGACGTACTATGAGAATATTTCCCCATTACAGAACTCATTAAAATAATTCTTCCAACATCATTATTAATATAGTTGCTTAATTTTTGGATTATATAAAATGGAACATTTAAATTTATGTTCATTACTTTTTCCCATGATTCTTTTTCAATCTCACCAAATGAACTTTTCTCTGTAATTCCACAATTCAATATAAGAACATCTATTGATTTAGTAATTTTTAATATTTCTTCACAAAACTGCATAGCGTTTTCATAACTACTAAGATCCTTTTTTATGCAAATAAATTGATTTAAGAATTCATTATTATCTTTTTTAAACATCTCTTCTGATTCATCATCATTTGCATAATTAACAAAAACAAAATATCCTTTTCTTAATAGCTCTTCGGCTATTGTTTTTCCTATACCTTTTGTTGATCCTGTAATCACTGCATATTTCATCTCTCATACCTCACTTCAAAATACATGTATTATAACCATTTCTATATTTTTCTAAAATATCACTAATAAATATAGAATCTTCCTCAAAAACTTTTTGATAATTTTCATTAGTATTAATAGTATTTAAGAAATTAGACAACTCATATCTTAAACCTTCATCATCAAATTCAAAACAGTACCTTTTGTTTTTTTCATCAGTATATATTTCAAAAGTTTCTGTTTTCCACCATGGTTCTCTAACAATTACATAACCATTCGTTCCAACAATTGTCATTTCATTTTTTATATTCATATTAGAACTAATTTGTGCCGTGGCTATTGCATTATCATATTGTAGAAATATTTTACTATAATGATTTCTATTTTTTTCTTTTATGTTGTAGAAAAATACATCTTTATAATTATTTCCTATGATTTTAGAAATTGCCATTAGTGGATAGGTTATATAAATTTCAACATCGCTTTCTTCTTTTTCTATATTAGTATAAGTAGTATCTATACTTTTTATTTTTCCTATCATTCCGCTTTTCATCATTAATGATAGTCTTGAAAATCCAGGGCAATATGCTGTACTAATACCTTCAAATATTACTACATTATTCTTTTTTGCTATTTCATATAATTTCTGCATTTCTTCTTTTGTAATATTTAAAGGTCTTTCTATCATTACATTTTTCTTATTCTCTAATGCTATTTTTATATGATTAAAAGCATTTTCTATTTTTGAAACATATATTCCATCAACTTTAGATATAAATTGTTCATAATTATCTGTACAATATAATAATTGATTTTCTTCAAATATTTTTTTAGCTTTTTCAATATCGGAATTATATATACTTGTAAATTCTAAACCGCTTACATATTTACTTTCTAATATTATACTATTTGCTCTGCTACTGTCACCTACAAAACCTAGATAAGTAATTCCATATTCATTTTCTCTTAATTGCGTACTAGAAACTCCTTTTGTTCTTTCTAAATAAGTCACTTTACAATATTCTTTTAAGTAATCAAATTTTCCTAACCAATCAGATCCTAGTACAAATTCATCAACATTATATTTTATAATATCTTCTATTTTTTGTCCCATATATTCTTCAACAATTATCTTATCAGCTAGGCCTGTCTTTTTAACATTTTCAATTCTTTCGCTTAAGCTTTGTTTTACATTTAATTTTCCTCTTGTTTTGTCATAATTATCTGATGTAACTCCTACAATTAGATAATCACCTCTGTCTTTCGCTCTTTTTAAAATATTATAATGACCTGTATGAAATAAATCATAAGTTCCATATGTTATAACCGTTTTCATATATTTATTCCCCTTTTAATACTTTATTTAAAGTTTCTTTTATAATATCACGATACAATAAGTATATCATAATCATAAGAATTATTGCAAAAAATACAAAATATAATAAGTTTTCTTGGAAGTGAAACATTCCTATAGAAATAGCAATAATAACTACAGCCTTAAGTATATCTTCTTTGTTGTAATTTATTTTTACAATTTTTTGTAAATTATGATATCTCATAATAACACAACTTAAATATCCGCATAAAGATCCTATTGGTATAATCATAATTCTTATTTTATTAATTAATAGCGCTACAACAACAATATTAATAATAGTACCTATAATTGTACTTGTTAATAATGTAATAGTTTTCTTTTCAGCTCCATATATTTGTCCTAAAAATGAGCTTATACCTGAAAAATATACAGCAATAAAATATGTTGGCAATATATTAAGAGTTTCATTATATTCTTGTCCTATTATAATAGGAAATATTAATTTTACAAAAATTATTGAAAATGCTGTAGCAATTGAAAAGATGGTAATATATAAACTAAACATTTTAGTATATATAGAATTCTTATTATTGTTATTCGAATTTTCAAATGCACTTTCTTGCCATGCTAAAGAATATACGGATGCTGCTAAGGTTATAACCATTGTTAGTTTTGATGCTATTGAAACAAAACTGCTAGCTTCATATCCTATAAAATATGCTGCAAAATATCTATTAATATTGTTCATTGCCCAAAAAGCTATAGAATTAAAAGCTAAAGGTATACAAAATACACACATCTTTTTCAATAGATCTTTATCATAACATTTAAAAGATATATCTTTTAAACATTTAGTTGTATATATTAAATATAAACATGAAATAATTGAACCAATTGTTGGTGCTACCAAAATAGTAGATGATCCGATTTTCAAACGAATAATCATAACATAAGCACATATTAATTGTACAAGAGAACTAATAATTCCTGATACAACAAAGTCTCTTGACTTTTTTATAGCTCTTGCATACATTTGCAAGATTTGTAAGAACATATAAAAAATACCATACAAGCATGATAAATAAGCAAATTCACTTGCTATAAATACAGATACTATATATTGAATAATTATATATGGTATAAATAATAGCATTGTTAAAAGAACAATGTTTGAAAAGACTTTTTTTCTATTTTCTTCTGTATAATCATCATATATAAATCTTAGTAAAGCTGTCCAACATTCCATAAAAACAAAAGATACAATAATTGAAACAGTATAATAAGATAAATCCACTTTCCCGTATTCTTCAGGATTTAAATTGTTTGTATAAATAGGCAATATAATTACAGCAATAAATTTACTTAATCCATTGCCTATTGCATAAGAAAAAACCTTTTTTAAAAATTTCATGACTAATCTCCTATTTTTTCTATGAATTCTATTGTTTGTTTAGCTGCATCAAAATTATAATATTCATAAAATAGCTTTAATGCTTTTTCTCTTTCTTTCTCATAATATTTCTTATCATCTAATAATTTTATCATTTCTTCCTTAAATTCAGTAAAACTGTTTATATAAGGCCCAGGGAATAAAATCTCCCTTTTAGTACTAAGTGGTCTTGTTTTTATATAATCTTCGTAATCATATTGTATAAAAGCGACTGGTTTATTTGTTAATAAATAATCACAATAAATAGATGAATAATCTGTTATTAGTAAATCTATAATTGAGAATAATTCCACATTATCTATATTCCATTCGTTTGAATATAAACAAATATTAGAATAGTTTTTTATTGGTTGATTCATTTTTCCATAAAGCGGATGTAATTTTATAATTAATAAAATATTTTGTTCTTTTAATACATTATTAAATTCTTCCATATTACTATCTTCAAATGGAAAAAGCTTAAAATCTCCATTTTCTCTCCAAGTAGGACAATAACATACAATTTTAGTTGATTTATCCCCTACTATTCTTCCTTTTTTCTCTGCTTTTATTCTTTCATGTTCCTTTAATCTGTCATTT
>CAKPRW010000045.1 GCA_934183045.1 uncultured Clostridia bacterium | reverse complement strand
CTTCGGTACTCTGAAAAGTTTTTTACTTTTCCGTATAGTGCATATAATCTATTTCTAAATTTAAGTACCTTAATTTAGTAAGTATTACAAGCACTACTTTTTAATTTTTGGCTAAGTTCTATTTTTTAGGTCTCTTAGCTCCATATTTAGAACGAGCTTGCATTCTATCTTTAACACCAGCTGTATCTAATGTTCCTCTGATAATATGGTATCTAACACCTGGAAGGTCTTTTACCCTACCACCTCTTATTAATACAACACTGTGTTCTTGTAGGTTATGTCCTATACCTGGGATATAAGATGTTACTTCATAACCATTTGAAAGTCTAACTCTGGCAACTTTTCTTAAAGCTGAGTTTGGCTTTTTAGGTGTAACTGTTTTTACTACTGTACATACACCTCTTTTTTGTGGAGCTCTGTTATTTGTTAATTTTTTGTTTTTTGAGTTCCATCCATGTTGAAGAGCTGGTGCAGTTGATTTTGTTACTCCTGTTTTTCTTCCTTTTCTTACTAATTGATTAATTGTTGGCACTTAAATTTCACCTCCTATTTTTTATTTGTATATTGTATTTTGAAATATATGCTTTTCTTACGGAATTGCATAATACAAGCAATTTACAATAACAATTTATATTTTACCATGTTTTGCCTTTGAAGTCAATAAAAAACTTGGATTTTTATTTCCAAGTTCTTTATAAGTTTTATTATTATCTTTCACTTTCCTCTGTTGTTTTATCTTTTTGATTTGTCTCTTTTCTTTCTGCTCTAACTGCATCTTCGATTTCTTTTTCTCTTCTTTCAACGTAGTCTTGAACCACATCATATTTATATGCATCTTTAAATTTGTTTGATGAAGTATTTTTTTCTTCCTCAGCATTTGGTTCTTCATCGTTTCTTTGTCCTTTACCAACTTTTCTTCTTGCATTCCAATCTTGGAATCTTTTTCTAAATTCCCACCATTTGTGTTTTGGTACTGGAGCTAAAGAAGTTCCTTCTCCTTCTTCTATTTCTTCCTCTTCCTTAGCTTCTTTCCTTCTTGCATTCCAATCTTTAAATCTATTGAATAATGATTTATTTTTTGTATCATTCTCTGTCTCTTCATTATTTTGTTGGTTTTCTTCATATATCTTTGCGTTAGGCACTTTTCCTATTGATTGTTCATATAAATCAATCTTTTTGTCATATCCTTTTGAAAGTTTTTTTAATGTTTTTGTTAATTGGATATCTCCTGTTGATTTATTATGTGAAAAACTTTTTTCATTTATTAATTTATTTAAGAATTTTATATCAATATCAATATCATTTTTATTGCAAAACGCCATAAATGATCTAGCATTTGTATCTCTTTTACTAGCAAGACTTGGAATTTCTACATCTTGAATTTCTTTTATTCTATCAGCATCTTTTTTTATATCTAATGTTTTTAATTCTTCATTAAGTTGTTCATTTTTTTCTTTTACTCTAATTAGTCCTTTTAAGTTATTCTCTAATGTAGGATGTTTTTGGCATAAATCAATAATTAAATCTACTTGTGCTTTTTCTTTTGCTGCTTGTTTAATTTTTCTGTTATATCTTTTTTCTAAAATTTGATTCATTTCTTTTTCAAATTTTGGATCTTTTTTTAATTCTTCTATATATGAATCAACCTTTTCTTTTGATTTCTTTAATACATCCTCTATTTTTTTCACTTGTTCTTTTATTTCTTCAATCTTGCTTTTCGCATCTTTTATCTCTTTTTCAGCATCTCCTTGTGCTTTTTTGTCTTTATCTTCTATTGCTCTTTCTTTTTTTATTTTTGCATCAAATAATTCTCTTAAAGCAATCTTCATATTTTGTTTTTCTGTTTTCAACTTTGTTTCTAATGTAGATACTTTTTCATATACAGATTTATCTTTTTTATATTTTTGGTTAAATTCATCGTTTAATTCCATTAATCTTCCCTCCCCTTATTAATCTTCATCTTCATCACTCTGTAAAATTTCTTCACAATCCATAAGTAAATCTTCTATTTCAATCTTTAAATCTGCTAATTCTTCGCAGTTTAATTCTTCTATATCGCTATTTTCTATTTCTATATTTGTTAATTCTCTTTCCATATTTAACCCCTTTCCTTTAGTACAATATTCTTATCTATTATATCAAGATTTTTACATAATTTCAATACCTTTATGTAAATTGCACCTTTTTTAATGAAAATGTCATATAATAGTAATATTTGTAATAATTTCCAATAAAATATATTTAGACAAAAAAACTATCTACTTTTCAATAGATAGTTTTGGGGTTAATATTGTTAATTTTTTAAGTTTTCTAAACTTCTTTCTGCTAGTTTAGTGTATCTTTGTTTTTTATCTTTTATTTTCTTTCCTTCTAGTTCTGGTAAAATACCAAAATTTGCATTCATAGGTTGAAATTTCGAATTAGGTGTAGAAATATATTTCGCTAAAGCTCCTATAACAGTATATTCTGAAAAATTCTGTCTAGTTTCTTTATCATAAAAATCATTAATAGCATTTAAAGCTGCTACCATTCCAGATGAAATTGATTCAACATATCCTTCTACTCCAGTTATTTGTCCTGCAAAATATATATTTTTATTTTTTTTAAGATTATATGTTTCATCCAATAACTCTGTAGAATTAATATAAGTATTTCTGTGCATTACACCATATTTTATAAATTCGGCATTTTCCAATCCCGGAATCATATTTATTATTCTTTTTTGTTCTCCATATTTTAAATTTGTTTGAAATCCAACTAAATTATATAATTTAGCACATTTATCGTCTTGTCTTAATTGAACTAGAGCATATGGCCTTTTAGCTGTTCTTGGATCATCAAAACCAACTGGTTTTAACGGACCATATCTTAAAGTATCAATTCCTCTCTTGGCCATTATCTCAATAGGCATACACCCCTCAAATATTTCTTTTTTTTCAAAATCATGAAGTGTGACAACTTCAGCTTTTATAAGCTCATTCCAAAATTTTTCATATTCTTCTTTATTCATTGGAAGATTTATATAACTTTTCTCTTCATTCTCTTGTTTTTCTATTCTTTCCTTCCATTCTTCAACACTTTCTTCTTTTTTCTTTTCTTGACTATATCTATCACCATAAAAAGCAATATCAAAATTAATACTCTCTTTTGTTATAATTGGTGCTGCTGCATCGTAAAAATGCAACTTATCTATTCCAGTTATATTTTGAATTTGCTTTTGTAATCCATCTGAAGTAAGAGGACCAGTAGCAATTATAACTATCCCCTCTCTAGCTATTTCTTCTATATCAGTTACTTCTTCATGTATTATTTCTATAAGCGGATTTTTTTCCAATTCCTTTGTTACTTCAATAGAAAATTGTTCTCTATCAACAGCCAAAGCCTGACCAGCTGGCAATCTATTTTCATCAGCAACTCTAATCAACAAAGAATCCAACCTTCTTAACTCTTCCTTCAAAAGTCCGCAAGCATTTGTTAGCAAATTAGATTTAAAAGAATTACTGCACACAATCTCTGCTAATCTGTCACTATTATGCGCTGGCGAAAATTTTATAGGTTTCATCTCATATAGTCTTACCTTTATTCCCTTTTTTGCAATTTGGTAAGCTGCTTCTGAGCCCGCCAAACCTCCTCCAATCACTGTAATATAATCTTTCATGATTTTTTCTCCGTTCTGTGATAAATGGGGACGCGCCCCTTGGTCACTTATTAAAAATAATAATTTGATTTTTTACATCTTATTACATTATCAAAACACTATTAAGATCAAATCCGATCAAGGGGCGCGTCCCCTTATTCGAACAAGTCCATTATTTCCTCTTTTGATAGTTTGTTTATAAATGAGGTTTTTGTGTCTAGTACATTATCTATTAGCATAGATTTTTTCTGCTGTAGTTCGTAGATTTTTTCTTCTATTGAGTTTTTTGTTATTAGTTTGTAAACTTGCACATTGTTTTTTTGTCCTATTCTATATGCTCTGTCTGTCGCTTGGTTTTCGGTTGATAAGTTCCACCATGGATCATAGTGAATAACCATATCTGCTCCCGTTAAGTTAAGTCCTGTTCCCCCTGCTTTTAGTGATATTAAGAATAATTTTACTTCTGAACTTGAATTAAACTTGTCTACTAATTTTATTCTTTCTTCAACTTTCGTTGCTCCAGTTAGTTTGAAGTATGATATGTTTTTCTTTTTCAATTCTTTTTCTATTATTTCAAACATTGATGTATATCCCGAAAACAACAAGATCTTATGTCCTGACTCTATAGCCTCTTCTATTATCTCCATGCATTGATCTAATTTACTACTTCCAGATTTATAATTTTCTATAAAAAGGCTAGGGTGACAACATATTTGTCTTAATCTAGTTAATGCTGCTAATATCTGCATATGACTATTTTCATATCCATTTAGATCTATCTGTTCTGATATTTCTTGTTTTGTTTGCGCTAGATAGTTTAGATAGATATTTCTTTGTTCATCTTCCATTTCGTTATTTAATACAGTAACAGTTTTTTCTGGTAATTCTGTTAAAACTTCTTTTTTAGTTCTTCTTAATATAAATGGTTCTATCAACATTTTTAATTTTTTCATTGCTTCTTGGCTCTCACCTTTGACAATAGGTACTTCGTAAAGTGTTTTGAATTTTCTGTAAGAAAATAAATAGCCTGACATTATGAAATCAAAAATTGACCATAATTCAGATAATGAATTTTCTATAGGCGTACCTGTAAGTGCATATCTTGTTTCTGCTTTTATCTGTTTAATTGATTTTGCATTTTGTGTATTACTGTTTTTTAAATATTGCGCTTCATCTGCAATAATATATCTAAATTCATAGTTTTTATTTTTATATAATTCTATATCTCTTTTTAAGAGATCATATGAAGTAATAACTAAATCGTATTTTTCTATATTTTCTATCATTTCTTTTCTTTGAGTTGAATTCCCCATTATTACCATTGTTTTTAAATCTTTAGCATATTTTCTAGCTTCATTTTGCCAATTTAATGTAAGTGAACTTGGTGCTATTACTAAACTTGTCTTTTTACTATTGCTTTTATTTGGACTTTCTTCACTGTCTATTACATCTGCATTTTCATTTGTAACATAATCCAATATTATAGACAAAACTTGTATTGTTTTTCCTAGTCCCATATCATCAGCTAAAATCCCACCAAATTTATAATAATCTAGTGTTTTTAACCATTTAAAGCCTGTTTTTTGATAAAATCTTAGTGTTGCATTTAAATTTTCTGGAATATTTAAATCTTCTTCAATTTGTTCTTTGTCTAATCTATTTACTAGTTTTTTATATTCTGCATCTTTTGTTATATTGATTCCCTTTAAGTTTTTTAATAATTGATTTAAATATAAGCTTCTGTATGCAGGTATAGTTATTTCTCCGTCAACAATATCTTCGTAATTTATATCCATACCTGTTATAAGTTTATCTATAAATTCTACTTCTTTACTATTTTCTATATCAATAAAACTTCCATCTTTAAGTCTATAGTACTTCTTTTTCAAAGAATATCTTTTCATTATTTCTTTTAGTTCTTCTTTATCTATTTCTATATCTTCAAGATTTATTTCTAGTAAATTATTATTAATTCTAACCCCTAATCCATTTAATTTTGTTTGTTTTATTTGTTTTGATTTAAAATTTTCTGTTACTAGAACTTCAAATTTTTGCATATAAATTTCAATATCTTCAGTTAAAAATTGATATATTTTGTCTTCATTAGGTAAAATAAATCTTATATTCTTTGTATCAAACATAAATCCTGTTCTTCTAAATAAATTCAAAGCTTTTGTTTCATTTATTATATTTCTTGGGAAATCTATTTTTAACTTTTCATCTAAAGGATTAAATTCGTTTTCACCATAAATGAATTTCACATCTGCTATCAAATAATTATTTTTGTCAAAATCTAAGAATACTTTTATAACTAATTCTTCTGGTTTATATTCTTTAAGTTCTTCTTCTGATATATCTTGTATCTTGATTGCATCTTCTACTTTTGGCATTACAATAGAAAATAACTTTGGCAAATCACTTTTTCCCAATTTTAATTCTGTTATATAATTTTTTCTAAATAATTCTAGTAACTTTAATGTTCCATTTTCAAATTCTTTTGAACAACGATATAATTTATTGTCATCAAGTATGTATTTATATTCTTTTCCTTTCATGATTGACACATTGAATATCTCTATATTTGGTAAAATAACATACTCATTTTCAATATTATTTTCTTTTTTTAGTTTGAATTCTATATTCGCTTGTTTTTCTGTAAATTCTATAATTTGAGTTTTATAATCCTTTTGCATTGTTATTTTTTTATCTTTTAAAATATCAAATAGTTCGTCTATTCCACTATTTCCTACTATTATATTACTTTCATTTAGAGCTTTCCCATAATAACGATAATTACTATTAGAATTAGAATTAGCATATTTTATGATTTCTGCATATTTTAATATAAAATTTAATAATCTCTTACTATCATTTTCAAACATATCTGCTGAGTGAACAAATTGAAGTTTTTCTCCATATTTATAAAATTCTTTATTTACCATTCTTGTATAAAATTCAGATAAATTCTTTATTTTATACATTTTTTTGTCTCCTATTTTAAACTCTATTTTCATGTCGCTTGAGAATTTATCATATATTATTTTAGGTTCAATTTTTATTGTTCCGCTATTTTTTATTTTTACTTTTTCTTCTTTTATTGATTCGATTTCTTCATTATAAAACGTGTTAACAATTTGCTTGAATCCTCTATATTGTTTATTTTCACTAACTTCTAACTGATCTTGGTTATTTATCATTATTATATCTCCTCTATTCTAGCAAAATATTATATAATATTTTTGTTTAAAATGCAAACCATATGTTACTATTGCAGAATTTTTTAGTATTCAACTTAAGGTTCTAGAAGGATTCCAAAAAATCACTTTTTATAGCAAAGTGATTTTTTTAATGTTTGAATAAATATAATTTTATAACAAAAAAATCTAAGACGGTGAATTTATTTTTAATCCCCTTCTTAGACTTTTTCATATTATTTTTCAGTCATGCCATGACATTATTTAGATCTATTTTATAGTATTGTGCAATCAATTCATCTAGTTCAATACTTAACTTGTATATAATATCATAGTCTTCGCCATTTTCTATGCTTCTATTCAATTTATCTCTTAATTTACAAATTTCATCATTCAACATATACCTCTCTCCTTTTTATTTGTCTTCTTTTGTATATTTATAAATTATCATATCCTCTTTTCTCAAGTCAAGTGTTTTCAAGGTTTTTTATCAACTTTCGTAAGACACCGTTTTCTAGTTTTCGACAATGTACGACAACAAAAAACGGTATATATTTTTTTATTTAAATAATACCGTTTTTCCAACATTTTTTTAATTTTCACTTTTATACATTTTTCTTAGTTTTTTACAATAGATATCAACATTTTTTCCTCTTTAAATACATCTTTTAACAATTGATTTAAATATTCTACATTTATGCTTTCTATTTCATCTAAGTAATCAAAACTATTTATTCCTTTAAAATAATCTGATAAAAACATTTTAGCAATATCTACTATATCATTGTATTCTTTTATATAAGAACCATAAATCATTTTTTTAATTCTATTAAAGTCATCTTGATTAATTCCTTCTTTTTTCATTTTTGAGACTTCATTTTTAAATTCGGTGTATACTTTTTCCGGATCTTGTGATTGACCTGTTATTAATATATGTGCATATGTTTTTCCAAATTCATAGTCCAAGCTTGGGCTAAATGATATAATTCCTTCATTATATAATTTTTGATATAAATTTGAACTTCTTCCTATTATTAAGTTTAATAAAATTTCAATTCCTATATGTTTTTTTATTATTTCATTTTTATCCTCTAAATTTTTTTCGTTTACTTTATCTTTAATTCCAATTGCATAAACTGGTCTACTTACTTCCAATTTTTCTTCTACTTTTTCTTTAACTATACTTTCCGGTTCTTCTGGATAAACTCTTTTAATTGTTCCATTTGATTCTTTATCTACTAACCTTTTCTTTACTTCTTCCAATATTTTTTCTGGTTCAAAATCACCGGCAACAACTAGAACCATATTAGATGGATTATAAAAAGTGTTATAACATTTATAAAGTATGTCTTTATCTATTTCTGCAATTGTTTCTACTGTACCTGTAATATCTATTTTAATAGGATTATTATGATACATTGCTTGCATTGCATTTAAATAAACTTTCCAATCTGGATAATCATTGTACATCATTATTTCTTGTCCAATAATTCCTTTTTCTTTTTCTACATTTTCATCCGTAAAATATGGATGTTGTACATAATCCATAAGTTCGTCCATTGCTTCATAGAAATTATTAGTACATTCAAATAAATATGCTGTATGATCATTTGTTGTATATGCATTAGCATCCACTCCTAATGCAGTTAATGTATCTAGACTATTCGTACCATTTTCTTGTTCAAATAATTTATGTTCTAAAAAATGTGCAACTCCATTTGGTACTGTTGTTTGATCGCTTTCTCCTGGTACAAAAAACACGCTATCATTTGATCCATAATTTGTTCCCCATATCATGTACTTTTTTTCAATTCCTTTTTTAGGAATTACCATAACAGTTAATCCGTTTTCTAGTTTTTCTTTATATAATTTTTCTTTTACTTTCAAGTTTTCTATAACTTGCATTTAATTTCCTCCATTCTTACTATCAAGGTTTTATTAGTTTATAAATTAATCTCTTAAAAAGTAAATAGTATTAATATTTATTTTATTTGCTATATCCACAATATTGCTTTTTTTAATATTTTCTATTTTATTTATATATTCATCTATTGATACATTTTCTTTGCATAATTCTTGTGAAAAATAATACGTAATTTGGGTATCTTGTTCGTCTTTTATTGTTTTTATTGTATCAATTATTCCCTTTTTTACTTTTTCTATATCTTCTTCTGTAAACTCGCCTTTTTTCATATCATCAATTTGCTCACGAATTAGTTTCAATGCTTTTTCATAATTTCCTATATCGATTCCACAATTTATAAAAATGTTACCTTTATGTCTTAAATATGTTGAACTTGCTACATATGCCAAATTTGCCTTTTCTCTTACATTTTGAAATAATTTAGAATTAGCTGTTCCACCTAATATTCCATTATATATTAAAGTATCATATCTTAATGATGGATCACCTAAATTCACATCTAATCCTATGACTAATTTTCCTTGTACTACATCCATTGACTCTGTTACAATCTTTTCTTCTTTTGTTTCTTTTTCTAATGTAATAGGTATATTATATTTTCCCTCTCTTTCTTGCAATTTCTTTATATTCTCATTTTGTTCTATTAAATTTGCTATATTTTCATCTATTAGACCTGATACAAATATATCTATTTTACAATTTTGAATTAATTGTTGGTAATATTTATATAAATTTTCTCCATCTATATTTTCTAAATCTTCTATATAGCCATATTTATATAGCCCATATGGCTCTCCTTTATACATCTCTTCAATGCATCTGTCTATTGAATATCTTGATTTGTTATCTATCTTTCCTTCAATTATATTTTTTATATTATTTTTCTCTTGTTCTATATATTCTTTTTTAAACCCATTATTTTCTATATATGGATTAAAAACGATTTCTAATATTTTTTCTATTGAGTTATTTAATATTTGTTCTGTATTGTCTGGTAAGAAATTGTCATTTACTGTTTCTATATAGAACTTTAAAGCTTGATTATCCCCAATTTTATCTAGCCCACAATCGAATCCAGCACCATACATTTCTTCCATTTGTTTACTAATCTCTTCTTGTGATGGCATATTTTTACTGCCTCTTCTTAAAACAGATGAGATTAGTGCATTTTTTGTTATATTTTCTCTTGATAACTCAGTTGTTAGGAATACAGCAATAAGATTAGTTTTAAATTTATCACTTTTTATCATGTGTAAATTTATTCCTTGCTTAATTTCTCTTTTTATATTTTCCATATTAAATTTCCCTTTCATATTTTTATTTATTATTAACATTTCTTTGTTTTTTATGCTAATCGTGTAAGTTTTTGAATTTATTTTTTATAATAAGCAATATTACAATTATTGTCAAAACATTTATTTATTATAAAAAAAGCAAAAAGGAAGTCTTAAGTAGTGCATATTCCCCTTAATACTTCCTTTTTTATTTATTAAAATTTTCTTTTTCTTGCAGCCTCTGATTTCTTTTTTCTTCTTACACTAGGTTTTTCATAATGTTCTCTTTTACGAACTTCTTGAATAACTTGATCTCTAGCGCATTGTCTTTTAAATTTTCTTAGAGCATCTTCTATATTTCCATTATTAACTTTTATTTCTGACATTTAATTCCCCTCCTTCCGGCCCATACGCACTGTATGTGGGATGACTTTTATAACGTGTACATTATACATTAAACGTCATTACTTGTCAATAGTTTCCATACTAACTTTTATATATTTCATTTTTTATGAATTTTAATTATTATTTCCCAAAAATGTAATTATAGCTCGTCCATCAGATGTGTTACCAACTGCAACACCGCTATTTCCATCTTTTAACACTGCATTTGTAAAATATTTTCCAGAATAGTGAATATTTTTACCTGTATGAATTATATTATTTTCTGTTGAGTCTTTTGATATTGCATCACAGCCTTCATATCCTGATACAAATCCTGAGCCTCCTCCAGCTCCTCCAGCTGTATCTTCCACACTTGAGTACCCTCCATAGTATCCTCCTCCGGCTCCAGCTCCTCCTGTATAGCCTTTGGTTATAGCATCTTGTCCTACTCCAAATTTATATCCTATTGTTTGTGTTGCATTATATGTATGATTGCTGTTTTCAACAGTAGGATACCTCCATACGCTTCCAGTTGCAGAAAGACCTCCTCCTGAACCTCCTGATTTACCATTAAATGATCCAGATACTGTAGCTCCTCCTGAACCTCCTCCAGCAACCATTATTCTTGATTTTAGGCTTTCAAAATTATTCCATTCTCCAGCAACAAGTCTAATATCTGTAGCGCCTCCTCCAGCACCACCTCCATCGTCTCCGTCTGCGGAACCTATTCCGGCTCCTCCTCCATTAAATGTTGTTGAAGTTTTTTGATTACTTTTTATAGTTCCATTTTCTCCTTTTTGCCCAACATATATATATAATTTTTCTCCCTTATTTAATTTAATAGTTCCAGAGGCATATCCTCCTGTTCCATAATTGGCTAATAAATTATTTGCCCAATTGTTAGATCCACCAGAAGCACCATAACATTCAATTTTATAATATCCTGTATTTTCCACTTCATATTCTTGATATGTGCCAGTATATCTAAATGTTTCTTTTTTATTAAGCTGTATTGCATCTATATTATTACCTAAAAATTCAATTGAAGCATATCCATTATCTTTTTGATCTTCAATTTCTTCATCATTTCCATCTAATAATGTTGTATTTGTAAAATATTTTCCAGAGTAGTGAATACTTTTTCCTGTATGAATTATATTGTTTTCTGTTGATTCTTCAGATATTGCATCACATCCTCCATATCCTGATATAAAGCCTGAGCCTCCTCCGGCTCCTCCAGCTGGGCTATCTGAACTTGAATACCCTCCATAGTATCCACCTCCAGCTCCAGCTCCTCCTGAATAACCTTTTGTTACTGCATCTTGTCCTATTCCAAATTTATATCCTGTTGTTTGTGTTGCATTATATGTATGATTGTTATTTTCAGTATTACTATATTTCCATACACTTCCTGTTGCTTCAGTTCCCCCTCCTGAACCACCTGATTTGCCATTAAATGATCCAGATACTGTAGCTCCTCCTGAGCCTCCTCCAGCAACCATTATTCTTGATTTTAAACTTTCAAAATTATCCCATTCTCCAGCAATAAGTCTAATATCTGTAGCACCTCCACCGGCACCACCTCCATCATCTGCATCTGAAGATCCTATTCCAGCTCCTCCTCCATTAAATGATGTTGAAGTTTTTTTACTATTTTCTCTATTTCCATCCTCACCTTTTTGTCCTACATATACGTATAGTTTTTCTCCTTTATTTAATTTTATGATTCCAGAAGCGTATCCTCCTGTTCCATAATCTGCAATTAAACCATCATACCATCTATTAGATCCACCAGAAGCTCCATAACATTCAATTTTATAATATCCTGTATCTTTTACTTCATACTCTTGATAATTTCCTGTATAGTCAAACTCTGTTTTATCTCCAATTTGTTGTTCTGGCACATCAGTACTAGAATTGTCATCTTCTTTACCTAATATAGAAACTTCAAATGAGGCATTTATTCGAAACCAATACCCTTTATAT
>CAKPRW010000044.1 GCA_934183045.1 uncultured Clostridia bacterium | reverse complement strand
TTACCTGCTGGAACAGAAATGGTTATGCCAGGTGATAACGTATCAATGACAATTGAATTAATTACACCTATCGCTATTGAAAAAGGATTAAGATTCGCTATCCGTGAAGGTGGTAGAACAGTTGGTTCAGGTGTTGTTTCTGATATAATTGAATAATTATAAAATGAAAAAACTTAAATAATTAAATACATCTTAAATATTAGATTCGTCTAATATTTGAGATGTATTTTTTTATATAAAAACACTAAAATTAAATATAATAGACAACGTAGAATATACTAAAAAATTAAAATTAATCATTTAGATATAGCTTATATATTTTATTTTTTGCAAAGTATTGATTTTTTCGAGATTTAATAATAAAATATAAAAAGTCAAATATAATAGTAAAAACGAAAAAAGGGGAGGACTCACAATGAAAATACTTCTTGATGCAATGGGCGGAGATAATGCACCAGATGCAAATATAAAGGGAGCAATAAATGCAATAAATAAAGTAAAAGCAGAAGTTATTTTAATAGGAAAAGAAGATGTAATAAGATCAAAGATTAAAGAATTCTATGGAAAAGAAATGGAAGAAATTTCAGATAGACTAAAAATAAAAAATGCAACAGAAACAATAGAAATGGAAGATACACCGACTATAGCAATAAAACATAAAAAAGATTCATCAATGGTTGTTGGATTTAAAATGTTAAAAGAAGGAGAGGGAGATGTATTCATTTCAGCTGGTAATTCAGGAGCATTACTAACAGGAGCAACATTATTAGTAGGAAGAATAAAGGGAATAGATAGACCAGCTTTAGCAGGAATACTACCTGCATATAAAAGTCAATTACTTTTAATTGATGCAGGATCAAATACAAACTGCAAACCAATAAATCTACTTCAATTTGCACAAATGTCAAGCATTTACTTAAGAAACACATATGGAATAGAAAAACCTGCTATTGGGTTACTAAATATAGGAACAGAAGAGACAAAAGGAAATGAATTAGTTAAAGAAAGTTATAAATTATTAAAAGAAAAATCAGAAGAATTAGATATTAATTTTGTTGGAAATGTAGAAGGTAGAGATGCCTTTTCTGGGAAAATAGATGCTATAGTATCAGATGGATTTACCGGAAATGTATTTTTAAAAACTACAGAAGGATTAGGAAAGTTCGTTAAAAAAACTTTAACAGAAAGCCTAACAAAAAATATATTTGCTAAGATATTATCAATTCCCGCACTACCAGCGATAAAAAGATTTAGTAAAACAATGGATTACAAATCATATGGAGGAGCTTTATTCTTAGGAGTAAAAAAACCAGTAGTAAAAGCTCATGGAAGTAGTGATAAACTATTATTTGAATATACAATTATTCAAGCAGAAAAATTTGTAGAAAACAAAGCGGTAGAAAGAATGATAGAAGAATTTCAAAAATCTAATGACAATAAAAAAGGCTAAATAAGTAGAAAAAGTGACTGTCTAGTATAAAATAAAAATATTTTTATAATACACTTGACAAATATACTAACATATAATATAAATGAAATATGAAAAAGAAGAATAAATGAATAAATCATTTTAAAACTTGAGAGGAGGTGAACTCGTATAATGAGTTCAGAAGAAGTATTAGAAAAAGTAAAAGGAATTATTGTAGAACAATTAGGTGTTGCAGAAAACGCTGTTACAATGGAAGCATCATTTATAGATGATCTAGGTGCTGATTCACTTGATATAGTAGAATTAGTAATGGCACTAGAAGAAGAATTTGATATTGAAATACCAGATAGCGATGCAGAAAAAGTTGTAACTGTTCAAGATGTTGTTGAATACATAAAAGAAAATGTAAAATAGAAAATAAAAAAGGAAGTATTTAAATACTTCCTCTTTTTTATTTAATAATGGCTAAATATTAGAAAATGCATTAAAAGTAATAGAATTATAATTTTTGAAAAAATAATATAAATAGTTTGACAAGTTATTTCTATTAATATCATCATTTACGATAATTGGAATAGTTACCAAATTGCTTGATTCAGTATAAACATTTATGCTGCCTATAATATTTCCTTTTTTTATTGGTGCATCTAAATTTTTCTCTACATTCACTAAAGTCTTAATATTATTAGATTCAGATTTATTTACAGGAAAAGTATAGGAATCTAACTTTGATAAAGAAATATCAAAATTAGAGGTAAATGATTTCTTATTTATAGAAAATGTGCTCATATTTTTGGATTTCCATGTTTCAAATTGAGAATTGACAATATTTTCTATATCAACATATTCGAAATTATTGAATGCATATTCAATTAATTTTACACTATCTTGAGTTCTAAATTTTTTTGTATCTGCCCCAAGTACAACGCATATTATATCCATATTTCCTCTTTTACAAGCTGTGACTAAACAACGATTTGCACCATTTGTAAAACCAGTTTTTATTCCATATACTCCATTTAAATTACCAAGTAATTCATTTGTATTAGATAAAGTTTTTGGACTTCCATTTATAGTTACAGTATAAGTTTTAGTTCCTACTATTTTGGCAAAAGTCTTATTTCTTAAAGCATAGTTAGATAACTTTGCAAGTTCATATGCTGTTGTATAATGATTATCTGAATCTAAGCCATGAGGAGACTCGAAATGACTATTATTCAAACCTAGTTCAGATGCTTTATTATTCATTAACACAGCAAAATTAGCAACGCTACCTGCTGTACATTCTGCAAGACATACTGCTGCATCATTTCCAGAACGCAACATTAGACCATATAATAAATCATTAATAGTAATTTTGTCGCCTGTTTTTAATCCTAATCTTGATCCGCCAGTATTTGCAGCTTTTTTTGAAACTTCAATAGTTTTATTTAAATCATAATTTTCAATAACAATTATAGCAGTCATTATTTTAGTTGTTGATGCCATTTTTACCTTATTATATTCATTTTTTCCATATAATACTTTGGAACTAGTTCTATCCAAAATTACACATGAACGAGAATTAAGTTTTAAATTTTCCTCTGTTTTAGATTTATTTTCTACTTCTAAAGAAGATGTTTCTAATTCGTTTTCGTAATCTATATCATCAGCAAAGGTATTTGAAGATATAAGCATAAAATTTAGAATTAGTAAACAAATCATAACTTTTATAAATATTTTGTTTAATTTATATTTCACTAAAATCACCTATAAAAATATATTAGTAATTAAATAAAAATATGATTTAATATAAGATGTTGAATAAGCAATTTATTACGGAAAAGGCAAAAAAGACAATAATTTCAACAAAGCATTGATTTTATAACGAAAATGTAATATAATTGTAATGTGGGGAACTTTTTATGCAAACAACCCTCGAAGGCTCTTTCCGTAGTAAGTTAGAAGCCATAAAGAGTATAAAAAAATTGCATAAAAAAAGCCATATTGACTTAAAAAATAATTATAGTAAAATAATATACAGAAACAATATTTTATTAATAAAATAAGAAAAAAGGAGAATATTTATTATGAGAAAAAAGGTTCTAATAATTGCTATTAGTATAATCATGTTTTGCGTATTAGCATGTTCTCAAGGTGTAACTTATGCAGCAACAGCAGCTACACCATTATATTTAGGAGTTACAAGGCTAATGTCAAATAATGAGGTAGACATTGGAGGAGAAAATAAAAGTTATTTCGGATATGCCATAGGAGATCCAAATGCAAATGGTAGTACAACAAATAGTATTGTTGCTGCTCCAATATGGAATATAGTAAAATATTCTAGTGAGACAAGTAATAGTCCAATAGATTCAAGTATATTCTGTGTAAAAGCAGGAGTTGGTTTCTCTGATACAGCAAAAAGAGAAACATATAATATCTTTTATGATATGAAAACAGAAAAAGAAGCAATAAGAGCTCAAAATGATACATTGAAATCTATTGTTGAAGGAGATATTGCTTTAGCTGATGGAACTAAAATAAGTAAATATAATGCAATATTAGCAATATTAGATAATTTCTATATAAAAGGTGAATCATCAATAGAAGAAAAAGATGCATTACTAGAAGCAGCAGGAATTAGTAATGAAGAATATAGTTATTTATTAAATGAAGATGATGTTAAGGCTGTTCAACAAGCTGCTTTATGGTATTTTACTAATTATGGGGATTCTGTATATGACAAAACATCAAATACAGGATGGTTAAATTATAGTACTGATGGAAATAGTTATACTAGTTTAAGTGATTTTAAGAGATGGGATACAAATGAAGGACTAGAGAGACAACAACAAGCTGAAATTTTATATAATTACTTAATAAAAACAGCAGAAAAAAATGCTGCTAATTATGCAACTGAAACATCAACTACTTCACCAATTAAAGTAAATACATCAACATTAGACTACGAAACTGAAGGTGACAATTATATAGTAGGGCCAATTAACATGACAGCTAGTGAAAATAGTATTCCATATACAATTAGTCTTGCAATAAAAAATGGAAGTACAGATATTACTTCATATAGTTTATTAGATCAAAACAAAAGAAAAACAGATAAAACAGTAAAAGATTTAGTAGGAAACAATTTTTATATATCAATTCCAAAAAGCAGTGTAACAATTTCTAACTTAAATATTGGAATAGACATTAATTATAGTACTACAAAATTAACACTATGGGGATCAAGCACAAACAATTTAGCACAACCAGTAGTAATACCAGAAAAGAAATCTGAAACAGTATCAGTAAAATTGACTCCACCTTCTAAAAAGTTCGATTTAGCTTTAAGAAAATATATAACAAAAGTAAATGGAGAAGAACTTACAGGTAGCAATTCAAGAGTACCAAACATAGACGAATCTACATTAAAAACAGGAACAACAGCTACATATAAACATAGAAAAGACCCTATAACTGTAGAAACAGGAAGTATTGTTACATATAAAATGACAATATATAATGAAGGCGAAAAAGCTGGTAGAGCTACAAAAGTAATTGACCAATTACCAACAGGGCTAAAATTTAAAGATGTTGTTAGTGGTAATTTTGAATTAGGAGCATATAACCAAACAGATAACACTTTAACATTAATTAGAAAAGATGATAATAACAATAACTTAAATGCATACACAGAAGGAAAACTAGATTCTGAAACAATAGAAATCGAATGTGAAGTAACAGCTGATTCAGATTCAAGTAATAAAGTTTTAACAAATGTTGCTTGGATTGCTGAAGAAATAGATGGAGAAAGTAATATAACAATAACAAATCAAAATGGAGCAGATAGAGATTCTGAACCATCAACAACACCAAGTGTTAACAAAGACAATATGTCAGATTATATAGGAAATAATAATAAATCAGATTTAACAGATTCTAATTACTATTATAAAGGACAACAAGACGATGATGACTTCGAAAAATTAATTTTAATGCCAGACACATTTGACTTAAAACTAATTAAACGTATAGTTGCAGTAAACAATCAAAATGTTCCAGAAAGAATAGAAAGTGTAGATGTTAGCAAATTAAACACTGTAGATGAAAATGGAAAATTAATTACAACAGGAGACTACAAATTAAACAAAGATCCAGTTGGAGTTAAAAAAGGTGATATAGTAACATATACATTTAGAATTTATAATGAAGGAACAATGGATGGATATGCTTCAGAAATAACAGAAGACATTCCAGCAGGACTTCAATTCTTATGGTCTGAAAAAGAAGGAGAAGAATTACAAAATGATACAACTTTAACAGACGAAGAAAAAGAAGCAATTGAATTCAACCAAAAATATTTATGGGGAAAATTTGTATATGATGATAAAAAAGAAAATATAGTACAAATTTCATCAGAATACTTATCAAAAGAAAATGAAACAACAGAAGGAGCTAACCTAATAAAAGCTTTTGGTAAAAATGATGGAACAAAAACAGAAGCAGATATATCATATAAAGAATTATCAGTAAAATTAAAAGTAGTATCAGAAGATCAAGCTGGAAGTATAATAAGAAATGAAGCTGAAATTTCTGAAGATACAGATAAAGATGGAAATTCTGTAGATGATAGAGACTCAGATACAGAGAAATGGGTTAAATATGAAGATGATGAAGACTATGACAATATAATCTTACAATCATTTGACTTAGCATTAAGAAAATTCATTATTGCAGTAAGTGATGATACAACAATAGCAGACAATGAATACTTAAAAAATGAAGATGGTTCATATAAAAGAGCACCAGTAGTAGATACATCAAAATTAAACACAGAAGATGAAAATGGAAAATTAATTACTACTGCTATATATAACCATACTAAAGAACCAATATTAGTAAAACAAAATGATATTATAGTATATATGTTAAGAGTTTACAATGAAGGTGACATGGATGGTTATGCAAGTGAAATAAAAGATCATCTACCTCCATACTTAGAATTTGTTGATGGAGACTTTAACAAAAAATACGGATGGTCAGCATCAGAAGATGGAAGAACAATAACAACAAAATATTTAGAAAATAGCAAAATAACTAAAGCAACAAAAAACAGTGATGGAAAATATGTTTTAGCATATAAAGAAGTTCCTATCATGTGTAAAGTAAAAGATACAGCAAAATCAAATGAGAAAATTACAAATATAGCAGACATAACAGAATACTTAGATGAAAATAAAAATAAAGTAACAGACAGAGATTCTCAACCAGACAATGTTGTACTTCCAAGTGATGAAAACTTACCATCATATAAAGATGATGAAAGTGGAGACTATATACCAGGACAACAAGATGATGACGACTTTGAAAAAGTTATAGTAAAAACATTTGACTTAGCATTAAGAAAATGGGTAACACAAGCAATCGTAATAGAAAATGGAAAACAATCAGTTACAAATACAGGACATGATGCATGGGATGATCCAGAGCAAATTGTAAAAGTAGAGTTACATAGAAAAAAATTAAATCAAGTAACAGTTAAATTTAGATATTCAATAAGAGTATACAATCAAGGTGATGTTGAAGGATATGCAAAAGAAATAACAGATTATATTCCAGAAGGATTAAAATTTGTTGCAGAAGATAATCCAGGATGGACAGATGAAGGAAATAACGTAATTTCTACAACATTACTAAAAGACACATTATTAAAACCAGGAGAATATGCTGATGTTGAAGTACTTCTTACATGGATTAACAGTCAAGACAATATGGGAGTAAAAGTAAATACAGCCGAAATATCTAAAGATTACAATGAATATGGATTACCAGACAAAGACTCAACTCCAGATAACAGAAAACAAGGTGAAGACGATATAGATGATGCACCAGTTATGTTATCAGTAAGTACAGGTCAAGTTAGAATTTATTTTACAATCGGATTTGTAGTTCTAATTACAATTGCTGGTGGAGTAGTATTAATTAAAAAATATGTTTTATAATTAGATAAAAAAGATTGCCAAAGAAATTAACTTTGGTAATCTTTTTTTTGCTTTATACCAATCATTTTTTAAAACTAAATAATAGAACTTTCTTATAATTTTATAGAGATATCATTTATTATAAAATTATGAAAATCAATCAAAATCTATAAAAATAAAAAAATGTCGAAAAACATATTTTATTTACAAGTTTCGACATTTTTCTTTATCTAAAAAAGATATACTACCTAAAGGGGGAATGTATATGAAAAGAAATAGAAAGAAAATAGCAACAGTAATATTAATTATTTTAAGTACCATTGTAATAAGCTTTACTGTAGATGCACATTCTGGAAGAACCGATGCAAACGGCGGACATAGAGATAACAAAAATAAAAGTGGATTAGGAAGCTATCATTATCATTGTGGTGGGCATCCAGCTCATCTACATACTAATGGAGTTTGTCCATATTCATCTGGATCATCATCAAAAAGTAAAAGCACATCAACATCTTCATCAAGTAAAAGTGCTACGCCTACATCTTCTTCAGTAAATAAAGGTAATACATCAAATTCAAGTACAAAAACAACAAATGAAAAACCATCTAATGTAGAAGTAACAGAAATACAAATAAATGAAAATATAGAAGAATTGGAAGTAGGAACAAATAAAACATTAACAGTTACAATAACACCTAATAATGCAACAAATAAAAATGTAACATGGAAATCTAGTGATGAAAATATTGCAACAGTCGGTGCAACAGGAGAAATTGTTACAAAAAAATCAGGTGTAGTAACTATAACTGCAACAAGTTCTAATGGTAAAACAAGTGAAAAGAAATTAAATGTAAAAGATGTATCTAAAGCAGAAAACATAGTTATGGCCAATAATTCTGCAAATAACCAAACAACTAATACTAATTCAATTACAGAAGTCAATAATGATGACTCAGATGCAATAAAAGGAGCAATAACACTAGGATTACTAGGCGGAGGAGGCTATTGGGGATACAAAAAATATAAAACGAAAAAAAATTAAAATAGGGGGGATTTATTATGCCAAATATTTCTACAGGAATAGATTTAGATTCTAATTTTTTAAATTTAAAAGCTATAAATATAAAAGAAGTACGAGCAGAGGTTAGAAAATTATTAGTAGATGATGAAGAAATAATATCTGCTTTTAAAACAGTTAGAGATCAAGTTATATTTACCAATTGCAGAATTTTTGTTGTGAATGTAAAAGGAATCACAGGTAAAAAAATTGCATATTTTTCCTATCCATATTCAAAGATCCAATATTATGGTATTGAGACAGCTGGTTTTATGGATATAGATAGCGAATTAATTCTTACATTTAGCAATGGACATATATTGCAGTTTGATTTCAAATCAAATGTAGACATAAGACGTATTAATTCAATTATATCTAAGTTTGTTTTATAAGGTCAAAGCCAGGATTTTGGATATTTTCCTATAATAAAAAACATATAAACATAAATTAAACTATAAAAAATATATATAAAATAAGATTACGACATACTAAGTAATCTTATTTTGAACTTTATACAAGTAGAATTCTTATTAAAATAAAAAGTCAAAGACAAAGATAAACTATAGAATAATCAAAAATTTTGTGATATATTAAAAACAATAAGAAAAGAGGGAAAATTATGGAATATATAGATATATATGATGAAAACAACAATCCAACAGGACAAATAAAAGAAAAAGAAAAAGCACATCAAGATGGTAATTTTCATAGAACTGCGCATGTTTGGATAATAAATGACAAAAACGAATTATTATTACAAAAAAGAAGTGCGAGCAAAAAATCACATCCTAACTGTTGGGACATATCTGGAGCAGGACATATACAAGCAGGAGAAAATGTAATTGAAGGAGCAATAAGAGAACTAAAAGAAGAATTAGGAGTTAAAGCGGAAGAAAAAGATCTACAATACATTGCGACGATTAAAAGTACCCAAAATCCTAAAAACAAGGAATTTGGATATGTATACATATTAAAATGCAATAAAAAAATCGAAGATTACATTTTTGAAGATAAAGAAGTTTCAGAAGTCAAATATGTTTATTATAAAGAATTGGAAAAAATGGTAAAAGAAAAAGCAGAAGGTTTGCTATTACATGATGAGGAATTTAAAAAATTGTTTGAATATATAAGAAAAACAGAAAAGTAATGAATATTATACTGATATAGCAATAGAAGTAATGAAAATGCAGAATATCCTTATGGTGCTGATGTTGCTATATTTTTTAATAAATTATTGTAGGAAAAAGATAAAGAATAATTATATAAAGTGAGAGAGTAAAATGTTTGATGAAATTAAAGTTAATGGAAAATGGTATGATGCATTTTTAGATGTGCAAAATATGAGATTATATACAAGAGAAAGTATAGAAAATGGAGGCTATAAAGATAAAAAGGAGAGTAAAACTTTTACAATATGTGATAAATATATAGTTTGCATAGATTATGAGACTATATACATTTCAGAAGCTTATAACGTACAGTATTATAATATTCTATATTATTTAAGATTTGAAAATGAACATTATATGGATGGTATTAAAAAAATAGATAAGATAAGATATTATTCCAAGACACTAGAAGATTACATGTTACCTCTATGTTATGAAGAGGATGAAAAAAAGGCGATAGAGAATAGCAAGAAAATAGAATTAGAATATAAGAATACACAAGTTGAAATAGAATTCAATAGAAAAAATTATATAAAAAAGCAATGTTTTAATAATACTAACATAGATTCATATATAGAAGTTTCATTTGAAGAGACAGATGATGTTGATTATATCTATAATCTATGTAAAATTATAGATAAATATCTCAAATTAAGTATATACTTAAATGATATTAACCAACCAAAAATATTTATGTATGGTAAAGATTATTCTATGGAAATAGGGGAGATAGTTATAAATCCAGTATTTTATGGAAAAAGTTCATTAAAATATAGAATTGGTTTATTTAATGAAGGAGATGAAAAAAATGAAGGAAAAGTATTACAGTTCATTACTAAAAACTTAGATTTAAATTTAAATCATCTTCCTTATATAGAAAATAGATTAAGTTATAATTCAGGAAGTTTTTCAGCATTATATTCAGCATTTGAATTTGAGAGTAATCAAATATATAAAGATAAAAAAGAAGAAGAAAAATTTATAAAAATAAAGAAAAAAATTTGTGATTATGCAAAATCTATAGATGAATATAAAAATAATAAAGAATTTATAAATGGACTAGTTAATGACAGAATTAATTCATATGGAAGTGAATATAGTCATAGAGGAAAATTAAAGCAAGCATTTAATGATTATTTACAAGTGATACCTAAAAGAGCTGAATTTTATAATCTAAATGAAAGGAAAAAAGAAATAGAAACAAAGATATATGATTTAAGAACATATATTGTACATAATAATGTATATAAAGAGTTTTCAAGCCAAGAGAATGAATATATACAATATTTTGAATGGATTATTCATGCAATGCTATTAAAGAGAATAGGATTTAACATAGATGATATAGAAAATAAGTTAGATAGTATTTTTGGTGTAGGATAAAGAACTAAAATACCTTTACCAATGTAAATGATAATAGAATTATTAGTGAATAGTAAAAAGATGTTATGCTGTAATTTTACAGAATAGCACTTTTTAAGGCTTAATAGAAAAAATTAAAAATACATTTTATTTCTCATAACCCGTTGAAATCTACTATAATTAGGTAAAACACTAAAACAGTGTAAACTTACAGTAGCAAAGGATTAAAAGAAATTCGATTTGAATAAAATTTAATATAAAATATAAAAGTGGGGACAATTTGGGGACAATCCCCACAATTTTATGCAATAAATAGCATATTTAAGCATTGCTAATTTATATAAAACTTAAAATTCAAAAAAGTACTTTTGAGAATTTTGAAAAGAGTTTTTATTGATAAAATCATTATATAAAATCATAGATTTTTATAATGATTATACGAGCATTTTTTCTAAAACTTTACCTGCTTCTTTATTATGCGATTGCACTGGATGTACATAGAAGTTTAAGGTAGTAGTTATTTGAGCATGCCCTAATCTTGATGCTACAACAGCCACATCCACATTTTTAGATATAAGCAAAGTAGCATTTGTGTGTCTAAGACCATGGAAAGTAATTTTGGGTAAATTATTCTTTTCAATAAAAGAACGAAACCAATCTGTAACTGTATCTGGATGCATTGGACTTCCATTCCATGTAACAAAAAGCCTATTTGAGTTAATCCATAAGTTACCACATTTTTCTTTTTCAGCTTCATACCAAGTTTTGTATTTTTTAAGCATATTGATAACTATATCTGGAATTCCAACTTCTCTAATTGAACTCTGTGTTTTAGGATTTTTTACGAAAATGCCTTTTTCAGATGTATATTGGCTTGCCTTAGTAATATGTACAAATCCATTATCAAAATCGATATCTGACCATTCTAAGCCCAATACTTCGCCTCTACGCATACCAGTAAACAATGTTAGAATTATAATAGTTTGAAATTTGATTTCTTCATTTTCTAAAGCTTCTAATAATTGTTTACATTGAATATCATCATAGTATTTAATTTGAGGTCTTTGGTGTTTAGGTGGTTTGACTCTATCTGCTGGATTATAAGGTAGTATTTGCCAATACACTGCATTTTGTAACATAGCATGTAATAAACGATGGTGTTCTAATATTGTTTTAGAAGATAGTCCTTTCATTACAGTTTTTCCATTATTATTCTTACATCTTTTTAACTGATGATCTTTTGAAAGATAATCATAGAAACTCATAATGTGAGTTGGTTTTATATTAGACAATTTAAAATGTCCAAAGAAGGGAATAATTCGTGTGTTTAACATTCCTTTATATCTTTCATAAGTTTTTGGAGCCAATTCTTTTGAACCGTAATTTTTAGACCATAAATCTGTAAATTCTTTAAATGTCATTGAAGAGTTTTGCAAAACAATACCGTTTTCAATTTCATAAACAAAATTTACAAG
>CAKPRW010000043.1 GCA_934183045.1 uncultured Clostridia bacterium | reverse complement strand
CCCTTAAGTTGTTTAATTCAGCATTTTTTCTTTTTCCTTCTTTTTTTAGTAAGCCCGTATTTTTTGCTACTATTAATTTTTTTTCATATCCAAATGCTGGCGTTTCTATATCACTTATTATTTCATTAACATTTGTTTCGTCTATAGATATATAGTTTATCCCCTTTATGCACTCACCAAATAAATCTTTTATTTTCTTTATATTTGTTTCTAGTAAAAATGTCTCTTCACCATAAAAAAGATACATACTTGATATTTTTTTACTTTTCAATTCTTTTTCTAAATTTTCTATTGTTATCATAAATATTCCTCTTAATATATGTTAGTATATCTATTAACTATTTTTTTAATATTATTCTAAATATTTCAGCAATACTCCATCCTTGGGCAAATGCTCCCTTTGGCAATTGTGGTTTTGCGGAATCATATAATTCAGCTATACTTCCTATACAACCATTTTGTTCCATTTCTTTTTTTAAAGTTTTTTTAGTTTTTTCTACAAATTTATCTATTTTATCTTGTAGTTCTTTTTTATCATTTTTGTCTTTTGTATCTTTTAATTGATTTTTTAATGCATTATAATATAAACCTAATAGCCAAGGCCACGTTATACCTTGATGATAACTTGAGTCTCTTTTTATGTTATCACCTTCATATATTTCTACGTATTTTTCTTCTCCTTTAGCTAATGTTTTTAATCCATATGCATTTAATAATTTCTTTTCTACAACATTTATTATATTTTTTGCTTCTTCTGAATTTGCATCAATTACTTGATAACTTAAACTTAATGCAAATAATTGATTTGGTCTTACTTTAGCATCTCCTAAAACATCATATAAACATTTCTTTTTAGAATTATAAAATTTATTATTAAATTCTATTTTGCAATTTTGTGCAAGTTCTTGATATTTTTTTGCCTTTTCTTTGTTTTCAAATTTTTTAGATAATTCTTCCATTATTTTGTTAGCATTATACCACATTGCATTTATTTCTACTGCTTTTCCATTTCTTGGTGTAATCGCTATTCCGTTGCACTTTGCATCCATCCATGTATTTTGTGTATTTTCTGTTCCTGATACAATTAGTCCATCTGAATCTAAATATATATTATTATCATCTATTTCTATACCAATACAATAATTATCTATTATTTTTTCTAGAATCGGATATACTTCTTGTCTTACAAATTTGTAATCTCCTGTATATTGTATATATTTATAAATGGCCTCAAACAATAATAATGATGCATCTACACTATTATATAATGGTCTGTTATCATATCCAGAATATCCGATTAGGAACTAACCCATATTTAACATCCCTTATCATTGTTAATAT
This sequence comes from uncultured Clostridia bacterium, assembly GCA_934183045.1. Classification (GTDB taxonomy): domain Bacteria; phylum Bacillota; class Clostridia; order TANB77; family CAG-508; genus CAG-269. Next base: position 11,177 of record CAKPRW010000043.1, on the reverse strand, counting down.
TACTTCTTTTGCGATATCAAATCTTTTTGTTACCAATAATAGTCCTTCAAATGATATTAAACTATCTCTTCCCCAATCTAAAAACCATGGATATCCAGCCATTAAAGTATGTAGTCCAAATGCTGGTCGATATACCACAAAATTGTCTGTTGCTATCAAGAATTCTTTTATTAAATTTTCATTGTTTATTTCTGTTATAGTTTTCTTTTCCTTTTTGTTATCTATCAATAATGATTGATTAAACAATTCACCTATACGTACTATTTCTTTGTTTATTAGATCCTTGGCATCTACTTCATCTATGTTTTCTTCTAATGAACATACAAATGAAATTTCTTTTTCTTGTTTTGCTGGTATTTCTATTTCATAAACACCTGGTACGCAATGATTTTCTTCAGGATAAAATCCTCTTTTTTCTTCTTCTATATAAAACATATTGCCAAATGTATCATTATGATGTTCTATATATTGTCCATCTGATAAATTCATATATACTGGCGTTTGTGAATTACCATCTATAATTAATTTTACTTTATTTTTATTTATTTGTTGTTTTAATTCATAATAATGATCTGTACTCATTGTATGGAAATCTCTAAAATTAACAATTGGTGCTAAAGTTAGTTTTGCTTTACTTGATCCTGTTTTTATTTTATAGTATACAGCTACTGTATTTTTTCCATACTCCATACATATTACCTTTGTTATTTCGGTTCCTGCTACTTTATATTTAAATACTGGAAAATATTCTTTTTCAAATTCTGTTTGATATTGATAACCATGAGAAATATATTCTTTACATATATTTGTATACAAATCATATTTTTTATTTCTTATTTCTATACTTTCATCAATTTTAGAAAGTATTAAAAATCTTCTCGCAGGTGGTGTTAATGGTGCTATTAGCAATCCATGATATTTTCTAGTATTTGCACCAATTATTGTTGAAGAACTAAATCCTCCTATTCCATTTGTTATTAACCATTCTTTACTTAAGGCGTCTTCTAGTATTATTTTTTCATTTGTAAATTTCATATTTTCCCTCCAATTATTAATCTTTTAGCTTACTATTTTCTAACTCTTTTATCATTTCTTCTCTAATTTGTTGTGGAGTCTTCTTTCTTCCTCGTGCACTTTTTGGTTTTGACGTTGTTTTTCTTGTTGTTGATGTACTTGTACTTCTTTTAGTTTCTGTTGCTTTAGTTTCTTTCATTTTTGTTTCTTTTGTTTTAGTTTGTTTTTTAGCAACTTTCTTAGTCTTTTTAGCTTCTTCTTTTTGTGCCTTTGCTCTTGCTTTTGCATCAGCTTCTCTAATAGATTCTATTCTACTGCTATATTTGTTACTAAATTTACTTGAATTTTTCTTATTATTTGTTTTCTTTTCTTTATTACTATTTTTAGATCTTTTTTCCTTTTTAGCCATATCTTTCTTTATTTTATTAATTCTTTTTTCTTCTCTTAATTTAGTATTTAACATCATGTATTGTGGATCATTTTGTTTATCTTGATATTTTAAATCATCACATATTAATTCAATTATTGATGACGCTACTAGGTTTGGATCATGACGAATATGCTCATCTTTTATCATTGATAAGTTTCTTTGTAAAAATTTAATTCCTTTTATTTTTTCAATATCTTGTTCAACTAGGTCTTGTCCTTCAAAATTATATTTTTTAATAAATTCTGGAATAATTTCTCCTGTATCATATATACAATAATCAACAATTCCATGTCCACAATGTTCTATTATTGCATTTAAATGGTCTGAAACACTATAATTGTCAGTTTGTCCTGGTTCTGTCATAATATTACTTACATAAACTTTTATTGCTGGACTTTCTTTTATTGCTTTTGTTACTCCATTTACTAAAAGATTTGGTATTACATTTGTATATAAACTTCCAGGTCCTATTATAATACAATCTGCATTTTTTATAGCTTCTATAACTCCCGGTGCTGGTCTACAGTTTGATGGATTTAATAGTATTCTGTTTATTTTAGTTATCTTTTCAGACACAACCTCTGGAATTCTTGATTTTTCTTCTATAACATATCCATTAGCAAGTTCAGCAACAATTTTCATTTCGTCTAATGTAACTGGAAGAACTTTTCCAACTATATTTAATACTTCATTACTTTTTATTACTGAATCTTCAAAATTACCATTAATTTCTTTCATGGCTGAAAAATATATATCAGAGAAATTAATACCTTTTAATTTACCTTTTTGGAATTCATAATTAAATAATTTTCCTGTTAGTTCTTCTTTATTTGATAATGAAATTATACTATCTTTAACATCATCTAAAGGTAATACTTCTAGCTCTTTTCTTGAATTTGTAATCCCTTCACCATAATCTGATATTGTTACTATTGCAGTTATATTGCTAGTGTAATTTTTCAATCCTGTTAGAACTGTGTTTAAACCAGTTCCACCTCCAATTACTACTATATTAGGCCCTTTGTCATATACTGTTTTATTAAATATCAACGAATTAATATTTACATTATTTCTATTTTCCATTCTCTCGTCTGTAGATTCAATTAATACTTCTAATGTTCTTTTATTTAAAAATATTAATCCTAAAACAATTGAAACAAAACCTACTACAAATATTATTATTACTTTTCCAACTTCTTGAAAAGAAATCTCTTTCATTACTAATATTTCAGCCAAACCATAACATGCTAAAATAATTCCTACTAGTATTAAAAACATCCATCTTTTCATTTTATTACTTGAGTTAAACCAGTTCCAAAAACCGTTCATTATTTTTTCATCCTTCCTTGATACTACTCTCCAATTAGTTTAATTTCTAATTCTATATCTTTATTGAATTTATTTTTTATTTCTTTCTTTATATATTCTGTTAATTCTATAACATCTTTTGCTGTTGCATCTCCCGTATTTATAACAAATCCACTATGTTTAGTAGAAACTTGTGCCCCACCAATTTTATATCCTTTTAATCCCGCTTCATCAATTAATTTAGCAGTAATAAAATCTTCTCCTCTTTTAAATGTACTTCCTGCACTTGGATATTCTATTGGTTGTTTTTCTCTTCTGTATTTTTTATATTCATTCATCTTATTTTCAATTTCGCTTTTAATTCCACTTTTTAATGTCATTACTATCTCTGTAATTATATATTTCTTATTTTTAAATAAGCTTGTTCTATATCCAAATTCTAGTTCTTCTTTCGAAAATTGATGTTCTTGACCTTTATAATCTATGCATTTTACTGTTTTCACAACATCTTTTATTTCTTTTCCATGAGCTCCTGCATTCATGACAACTGCTCCTCCAATAGTTCCCGGAATGCCTGACAATTCTTCAAAACCTTCTATTTCGTCTCTTAATAAGACATTTGCTAATTTGCCCATCTTGGTACCAGAACCAGTAACTATTTCTACATTTGAGTTATCATTTTTATTTATCTCTATTTTCTCTATTCTATTTAGGACAACTATCCCTTTTATACCTTTGTCAGTAACCAATATATTGCTTCCGTTTCCTATAATAGTTACATCTACACTATTTGCATCAGCAAAATTAATTACTTCTTTTAATTCTTTTTCACTTTTTACTTTTATTAAAACTTCCGCAGGTCCACCTATTTTAAATGTTGTATATTTTTTCATTGGTTCATCAAAAATAATATTTTCTGATTCTATATCCATTTTAGAGTCTAATATCAATTTTTTTAATTCCAATGTTCCACTTCCTTTATTATTTTATAAAAATTCTACTCTACTATATCATTTTTTATTCAAAATTACAAGGCAAAAAACAATACATATTATTTACTTTGTTTCATATATTTTTATTATAAGTTACTGCTAATCTTTTCATGAGACGAGGTTAAGAAATGATTTTAAAACAAAATTTTTATGTAATTAAATTAAAAAGAAATATTTTGCCAATAACTTTTCTACTTTTCACAATGGGATTACTAATATTTTCAAAAAGCAACTTACCCGCTGTAAAGTCTGGCCTTATACTTTGGGCAACATCTGTAGTTCCTTCACTCTTTCCTTTTTTTGTAGCTACAGAATTACTAATGCACACAAATATCGTTAACTTTTTTGGTCGTATATTAAACAAATACATGAAACCTCTATTTAATATACGTGGCGAAGGATCTTTTGCTTTTATTATGGGATTAATTAGTGGATATCCAATTGGAGCTAAAATTGCTACTAATTTTCGAAAAAACAATATTTGTACTAAAGAAGAATGTGAAAGACTTTTAAGTTTTACAAATAATTCTGGTCCGTTGTTTATAATAGGTACTGTTGGTATTTTGATGTTTAAAAATTCTACTATTGGTATTTTACTTTTTGTAACTCATCTATTGTCTTGTTTAACAGTTGGAATATTATTTAGATTTTGGAAAAACAATAGTACTAGTAATCAAAAATCACAAAATTCTAATAGCAATAACAGAAATCATATTAGTAAAAAAAATAACACTAAAACAAATTATGTAACAATCGCTAACTTGGGTGAAGTATTAGCTGAAAGTATTAATAGTAGTATTTCAACTATTTTATTAATAGGTGGGTTTGTTGTTATTTTTTCAAGTATAATATCTATTTGTAAGTCCAGTGGCATTTTAAATTTAATTGAATATATTTTCACACCACTTTTTAATAGCATAGATATAAACACTGCTTTTATTAAGCCTTTATTTACTGGATTATTAGAAATCACAAATGGTATTAATACAATTTCTAATATAGCTTGCAAAAAGCTTTCTATTAATATAATTTTTACAGCTTTTTTATTAGGTTTTGGTGGAATATCTATATTACTACAAGTTTTTAGTATAGTTTCAAAAAGCGATTTGTCTATAAAACCTTATATTTATGGCAAACTACTACAAGGAATATTTGCTAGTTTATACACATATATTTTTATAAATATATTCCCATTTTTTAATTTTGATTTATAAAGGAGTGATAATATGGAAAGAGAATTAAATGGATATCAAGCACCTTTTATGGATTATAATATGCCTCCCCCTGGAATGGATATGAATGATTTATATAAAGATCCTATGTTTAATCCTATTATGCAATATGAACAAGCATATAGTTATTATAGATATTTGAGTATGCAAATGGAATATAAAATAAAATGTAAAGAATATGAAAAAATGTGTAATAAACAATCTTCTAATTCTAATATTGATAGAAATAGAAAAGTTGAATAATTGTGAAATAATATAAATAATCATATAATATTAATAGTATAATTTTGACCAAATAATTTTGATAAAAAAATTTACAGACTTTTTATTACTATATTTTAAACTTTTGTATAATTTAGAGTTATACTTATGTTTTAAATATATATAAATCGCCTGTAATTTTTTTATTATTATTTTGTTGTTATTTTATTCTTCGATTACTAGATCTAATACCATATATTTTGCAATTCCATTTTCATCATATTCAATTTTAACATTATATATCATTTGTTTATTTGCCTCGATAAAATCTGTTAATTGATTAAACACTTCTTCGTTAGCTTTATTTTTTTCTAATTTTATCTTTAATTTAGTATTAGATGCTACCTCTATACCACTAATATGTTTTTGTATTGCTTTAAGTGATGTAATTATATTTTCTCCATTTAAGTCCTCTCCTTGTAAAATTTCAAATTGAGAATTATATCTGTTTTTTTCTGTTTCTGTTATTCCTGTTGATTCAATAGTTTGGTTTTCTTTTAATATTCCTACTGCTTTTAATATTGTATTAAAATCTTCTTTTTCGTTATTAACAAATGTTGCTTTTATTTTTTCATTAGCAGCTCCCTTTATTCTATCTACTAACTTGCTTGTTGTTTCTTTATCCAAATCATTTAATTTTATTTTATCTTCTTCTTTGACTTCTGGCAAATCGCTCAATTCGTCCACAAAATTAATCTCTCTATTTATAGTAACACTTGTTCTATTTGTTCCTTTTGAATAAATTATAACAATATCATTTTGCATGTCATTTTCACTTGCTTGCATTGTTTCTGATATTTCAAGTTCTTCTACATCACCATTTTTATTGTTTTTTATATCTAATTTTGTTTCATTATCATTATAAGTAACTGTATAAGTATTGCTTTCTGATGTTGCTATTTTTTGAGTCGTTAATCTTATATACTCATTTTCACTGCAATCTATATCTAATTCATACTCTGGATAATTAATTTGTGTTCTTAATACATTCTTTCCTTTTACATATACAATGACTTCTGTTTCTTCTTGTCCTATATTTGTCTCATTTATATTTTTAATCGTCTTTTCTACTTTACTAACAAAGTCCCCTTTTAAATTACTTGTTTCGTTTGAGTTAACTATAGTATTATAGAAATTTAGCACTTCATCCAACTTGTCTAATTTTGAAAGTATTATATCTTCTTGTTTTACTTCTTCTAATAGTTTTAAGAAAATGTCATTTATTTCCTCTCTTGTTAGAGTTAATGTATATGATGTTGTTTTTATATCTTTTTCATTAACATTAATAATTTTATTATTTTCTTTAGTTATATTTCCTATTTCAAATTGATTCTTTAAAATATCTCCATATTTATTTTCTAATACACTCTTTTCCTCTTCTGTAAATTGAATACTTTCTCCTAATTCCTTTAATTCTGGTATGTTGTCCGGAATATATGTTGAGTCACCATTAGTTACTTTTTCATATACTTGACTTAAGTTATTATTGTCTACTGATATATACTGATTAAATAAATCCGAAAGTTTAATTCCATAATTGTTGTCATCTTTCAAATATTCTAAATGCGCTTTTTCTTCGCTTTGATTATCCATTATTTTTATATCTTGATAATCATAATTTTTAGTATTATCTGTTTTTCCTTCCATGACACAAGTATAATTATTTATAGAATTATCTTTATTTTCATCGTTAGTACTTACATTGCTTGTATAATTCAATTTTATATTTGTTGTACTTGTGTACTTTTTTCCATCTAACATACTATTATTATCTATATCGCCTAATTTTGTAGCAGCTTCACTTATATACTCCACATTTTTTACTATATAATTAGATAATAGTTCATTTTTAGATTTAAACATATCTGTATTTAAAGCCAAAACTAATATAACTGTACAAATAATCAAGACTACAGCTATTATAATTGCACATAATATTATCATTTTTTTATTTTTTGTCATATGTATTCTCCCCCCTATTTACTCTTTTTCATCTTTTGTTCAACAGCTTCATATACAACAATACCTGTAGATACTGAAGCATTTAATGAAGTCACTTTTCCTTTCATCGGAATCTTAACTAAAAAATCACAATTTTTCTTTACTTTATCGCTCATTCCGCTTCCTTCATTACCAATTACAATTCCTATTGCTCCAGTTAAATCTTGGTTATAATAATACTTATCTGTATTTATATCTGTTCCACATATCCAAAGTCCGGCATCTTTTAATTTTTGTATTGCATCAGATATATTAGTCACTCTAGCTATCTTCATATGTTCAACAGCACCACAAGAAACCTTGTTAACAGTACTATTCACAGCTACAGCCCTTCTTTTTGGTATTATAATTCCATGAACTCCAGCAGTCTCTGCAGTTCTTATAATAGATCCCAAATTATGTGGGTCTTCAATACCATCTAATATTAGTACAAAAGGATCTTCTTGTCTCTCATTTGCCAATTCAAGTATATCATCTATATCACAATACTCAAATGGAGGAACAATTGCAATCACACCTTGATAATTATCAGTTTGAGCCATTTGATCCATCTGTCTCTTATCCTTCTCAACCAACATAACCTTTCTCTCTTTTGCAATCGCCACTATCTTATTTATCGAACCGTGCTTTTCTCCTCTTGCCACAAAAATCTTATTTATATCCTTTCCACTCTCCAACAATTCCAAAACAGAATTTCTACCTTCAACCTGATCATCATACATCTTATCTTCCCTGCTCTTAAAATCCTGTTTATTCAAACTCCTATTAGCAGCTTTCCTATTATAACCATCTTTCATACAAAACAAATCCTTTCACATCATATCCCAAATTTGCCAAAAGGGCCGGGTCTTTTTGGCAATTTTTTATTAATTCTATCTATTGTTACTATTCAAATTATATAATAATAAATATGCACTTTCAAACTTATTTCTCAATATTATATATTGTTATAGTTTAATATATTATTTTATCATCTTTTTCTAAAAATTTATTAAATACTTTTATTGTCTCTTCTCTATCCATACATTCTAAATTTAATATTTCGTCATCCTCTATGTTATCTGTTAATTTTCTAATAAAATTATATATATAATCATCTCTAAATCCAATATTTTTTGCATCTTCTTTAGTATTTCCATAATACACTTTTTTAATATTAGCCCAAATTATTGCAGATAAACACATTGGACAAGGATAACAAGAAGTATATAATTCACAATCACTTAAATCATATGAATTAATATTTTTACAAGCATCCCTTATTGCCATTATTTCAGCATGAGCTGTTGGATCATTATTACTCAAAACATGATTTGAACCTTTTCCTATTATGTTTCCATTTTTAACAATACAAGCCCCAAAAGGTCCTCCTACGTTCGTTTTCAAGTTGTCCTCTGAAAGCTCTTTTGCAATTTCCATGTACTTGTCCATACATTATCCTCCCTTGTAAATTTCCATTTTTGATTAATAATTTGCCAATTTAGCACGTCCCTTTTATCGTCGTTCTATTCGTCATCTAATTTTAATACTGACAGGAATGCTTCTTGTGGTATTTCTACATTACCTATTTCACGCATTTTTTTCTTTCCTCTTTTTTGTTTTTCTAGTAGTTTTTTCTTTCTTGTTATGTCTCCACCATAACATTTTGCTAATACGTCTTTTCTCATTGCTGATATTGTTTCTCTTGCTATTATTTGTCCACCTATCGCAGCTTGAATTGGTATTTTAAATAGTTTTCTTGGTATTACTGTTTTTAGTTTTTCTACCATTTTCTTTCCTCTATCATATGCACCATCTTTGTGCACGATAAAACTTAATGCGTCTACTATTTCTCCATTTATATAAATATCTAATTTTACTAAATCTGATTTTCTATAGTCTTTGAATTCATAATCTAATGATGCATAACCTTTTGTTTTTGATTTTAAGTTGTCAAAAAAGTCATAAATGATTTCGTTTAATGGCATTTCATATATAAGTGTTACTCTGTTTTCGTCTAAGTATTTCATGTCTATATAAATTCCACGTCTTCTTTGGCATAATTCCATGATGTTTCCTACATATTCTTTTGGTGTTAATATATTAGCTGTTACAAATGGTTCTTCTATATATGATATTTCTTGTGGTTTTGGTAAATCTTCTGGGTTATATAATTCTATCATTTCTCCATCTGTTTTATATACTTTATAAATAACTGATGGTGCTGTTGTTATTAATCCTAAATCAAATTCTCTATCTAATCTTTCTTCTATTATTTCTAAATGTAATAATCCTAAAAATCCACATCTGAATCCAAAACCAAGTGCCGCTGATGTTTCTTGTTCATATTCTAACGCTGCATCATTTAGTTTTAATTTTTCTAGCGCCTCTTTTAAATCTTCATATTGACTCCCATCAATTGGATATAATCCACAATATACCATTGGAGTTACTCTCTTATATCCTTTTAATGGTTCTTCTGCTGGATTGTTACTTAAGGTAATGGTGTCTCCTACATGTATATCTGATAAGCTTTTTATGCTTGCTGCAATGTATCCAACTTCTCCAGCTTTTATTTCTTCTGTTGGCATATATGATCCTGGAATAAAATAACCTACTTCTGCAACTGTAAAGTTTTTGTTAGTTGCCATTAATTTTATTTCGTCTCCAACTTTTACACTTCCATCTACCACTCTAACATATGCTAAAGCACCCTTATAATTATCATAATATGAGTCAAATATTAAGCATTTTGTTTTTGCATTTTCATCTCCATCAGGTGCTGGTAATTCTGTTACTATTTTTTCTAATACTTGCTCAACATTTAATCCAGATTTTGCCGAAATGCAGGGAGCATCTTCTGCTGGTATTCCAATTATATCTTCTATTTCATTTTTCACTTCTTCAACTCTTGCATTTGGCAAATCTATTTTATTTAATACTGGTAGTATTTCTAAATTATTATCAATCGCTAAATATACATTTGCTAAAGTTTGTGCTTCTACACCTTGGCTTGAATCTACAACTAAAATAGCACCATCACATGCCGCCAAACTTCTTGATACTTCATAATTAAAGTCAACATGTCCTGGTGTGTCTATCAAATTAAAAGTATATTCTTGTCCATCTTTTGCTTTATAAATCATTCTGACAGCTTGTGATTTTATTGTAATTCCTCTTTCTTTTTCTATTTCCATATTATCTAAAACTTGACTTTCCATTTCTCTTTTAGATAATACTCCTGTCATTTCTATTAATCTGTCAGCTAGTGTTGATTTACCATGATCTATATGAGCAATAATACTAAAATTTCTAATATTTTTTTGTCTATTATCCATTCTTCCTCCCAATGTTATTTTTCTCTGTATATTTATGTGATATTGTATCATATAACAATTAAAACCTCAACATGTTTTTTATCAAGTTTCTAAAGTAACTATTCATTTTTAATAATAGCTACTTTCCAAGCCTTGATACAAATTATATACATTAGTATATCCCATTTGTTGTAAAATTCTTTGAGCTTTCATACTTCTTGATCCTGAACTGCAATAAACAATTATTTCTTGTTGTTTATCTGGCACAATATTCAATATATTTAATTTAATTTCATATTCTGGAAGCGATATACTATTATTTAAATGTCCTTCTTCATATTCTTGCGGACTCCTAACATCTAATAAAATCGCACCATTAGCTACCATTCTTTCCATTTGTTCCAAATTCACATCATACCTTCTCATAGTTCTATAATTTCTTCTAAAAAAAGTACTTCTAAATCTATTTAACATTATTTTTCCTCCTAATATACAATTATATTATTATAATATGAGAAAATGTTTTTTTATGTTATTATTAGTTTTTTTATTATTTTTTGTTTTTTATTGTCGCTTTTACTCGCTAATATTACAGATACTATGAATTTATTACAATTTCTTTTCATTTCATTTACAATTTATG
>CAKPRW010000042.1 GCA_934183045.1 uncultured Clostridia bacterium | reverse complement strand
GGATATAAATTTGCAGGATATTATTATACATATCAAAATAATGATCAAGAAATAATAACAAGTGAAGGAAAATATGTAGGATCAAGTGGTTTTGCAAGTTATCTATTTGGATCAATAGGAGGAGATATAACTTTAACAGCAAAATGGATTGAGAATACTTATACAATAACAATACAACCAAATGGAGAAACAATAACGGGAAAAGAAGGAGAAACAATAAATATTGCTTCATACGTAAAAAGACCAACACTAACATTTGACTATAATTATAGTAGTAAGACGTCAAGTGTAACAGCAGGAGTAGAGATAAAATGTACAGCGGGAAAAATAAATATAAAAAATGCAGAAGAAGTAATGTATACAGTTGGAGGAAATGATGCAACAGTAACAATAAATATTAAGAATATTACTTTAGAAACACCAGAAAGTAGAGAAGGATATGAATTTGAGGGTTGGTATACAGATAAAGATGGAGGATCAAAAGTAGGAGATGCTGGAGATTCACATAGTATAGCAAAAGATACAACTGTGTATGCACATTGGAAATCAACTGCTCAAGAAAATATTCCTGTAGAAAGTGTAGAATTGAACAAAAATACAGCTGAAATATATGTAGAAGGAACAGTAGTTATAAAAGCAACTGTAAAACCAGATAATAGTACAAATAAAAATGTAAAATACACAAGTAGTGATGAAGAAATTGCAACAGTAAGTCAAGCAGGAATAGTTACAGGAAAAAAGGCAGGAACAGCAACAATAATAGTTACTACAGAAGATGGTAACAAAACAGCTGAATGTACAATCATAGTAAAAGATAAAAATTCAGAAAATCCAGATGATTCAGATAAAATAGAACCAATAATTGAGAAAGTAGAAGTAGGTAAAGATCAAGATGGAAATAATATATTATACATAACTGTAGTTGATAGCAAAATAGGAATCAACAAAGTAATGGTAAATGGAACTGATATAACTAATCAAATTACAGAAGATGGTAAATATTATTATGTACTTGACAAAGATGGAGAATATACAATATCAGTAGAAGATAAAGAAGGTAATTCAACTAGCAAAACACTTACATGGAAAGAAGAGAAGTTAGACGATTCTGAAGACGATAATAATTCAGATGACAACAATTCAGGAGATAACAACAGTTCAAACAATAACAACAACTCAGGAAATAATAATAATTCAGGAAATAATAGCAATATAAATAACAATAATGGAACAGGAAGTAACAATTCAAAAAATCAAATATTAGGTTCAACATCAAATGATTCAACTACTGCAAATAGAGTATTGCCAAAAACAGGTAATATAGCATGGATTGTTTCAGTAGTAGGATTAATGGTAATAGGAATTATTTCAATAATAAAATACAAAAAGACAGATATCGAATAAATAAGAGAGAATACACTTAAATATAGTGTATTCTCTTTTACTACTTATAAAAAAATAAAAACATTACATACAATTTGGAATAAATTCCCAATGTGAATTTTTTAAAAAATTGTCTCAATTTATTGCCTTTTTAAGTTATATTTGCTATACTGATAACATGAAATTTTAGGAGTGAGAATTTTGGAAAAAAAAGCAGATAACAAAAGAGTAGTAAAAGAAGATAATTTAAAAAATAAAAAGAAAAAAGGCAAAAATAATAAGAAAATTGGTAGAAAGATTTTATTAATATTTATATTAATTTTATTAATAGCAGGAAGCTGTTTCGCATATAGAGTGTATAAGAATGGATGGGGATTAAGTGGAATGCTTGCAACTATGGTAGGACATGATGAAAATACAAAAAAGAATTTAGGCGAATTTAAAGTATTAGTGTTAGGAATTAGTACAGATCAAGAAGATGTTGAATTAACAGATACAATAATGGTGGCATCATATAACCCTAATACACAAAAAGCTACTTTGTTGTCAATACCTAGAGATACATATACAGGAAAAAATACAAAAAAAGCTACTGCATATGAAAAAATAAATGCATTATACAGTAGAAAAAAAGATCCACAAACAGTATTAGATGCTGTAAATGAACTAACAGGTTTAGATATAGAATATTATGTTATAGTAAGAACAGAAGCATTAATCAAATTAGTAGATGTAATTGGAGGTATAACATTTAATGTACCAATTGATATGGATTATGATGATCCAACACAAGATTTACATATACATTTAACTGCTGGTGAACAAGAGCTAGATGGAGATAAAGCAGAGCAATTAGTAAGATTTAGACATAATAATAATGGAACAACATATCCTCAAGAATATGGTGATAATGATTTAGGAAGAATGAGAACACAAAGAGAATTTATAATGCAAACATTAAAACAAACATTAAAACCAGAAAATGTATTTAAAATTGGGCAAATATTAGATGTAGCAAAAGAAAATGTACAAACAAATGTAGATTTTAATGTTGCAAAAGATTATATACCATATGCAGTTGAATTTAACACAGAAAATTTATTAACAGAAACATTACCAGGGACAACACCAGATTGGAAACAGACAAACAACGTAAGTATATTTGTTGTAGATAAGAAAAAGACAGCAGAATTAGTACAAGAACTTTTCTATGATAGAGATGCAGAAGAAACAGAAAGCCAAACAGATGGAACAGAAGGTAATCAAACATCAAATGAATCAACTTCAAACACAACAACTTCAAGCAATAGCTCAAGTAATAGTTCAACATTAAAAATAGAAGTATTAAATGGAAGTGGAGAAAGTAAAAATTTACAAAAAGTAGTTAATGAATTAGAAGGTGCAGGATATAAAGTTACAAGGACAGGAAGTACAAATACAACTACAAAAACAACTATTGTTAATAAAAAAAGTGTAAGAGATACAACTCTAAAAAATATAAAAGAAGTACTTGGTACAGGAAGTATTTCAACAAGTGAATCAAGTTCTAGTAAAGTTGATTTAACAGTAATTATAGGAAAAGACTATAAATAAATTAAAAAATAAAAGATAAAAATACTTTAAAGTATTTTTATCTTTTATATCTTTTAAATTTTTTTCGATTATTTTTTTTCAAAGATGAAAATTCATAAAATAAAATTAACACAACTAATAAAATTCCAATATATAAAATATATTCTAACATTTTAGATTTTTCAACTGCATGAGATGAGATCAAATCAGTAGTATATTCAACACCATTTATTTCATATGTAACTGTTCCTAAAGTTTGATTTTCAGAAATCGGAGCAGAGATATTATCGTTTAGATGTATATTAGGATTTAATTCTAAATTGGTTTTAGATGATTTTACAAGAGCAGGTATAGTTTCTTTAACTAACAAATCCAAATGTCTAGTATCTTTTGAGCCATTGGAAACCTCAATTTGTGAGACAACGTCATTTGCGCTAACAATATTTTTCACTTCATAATTAGAAAATCCATATTCAAACAAATTCTTTGTATCATAAAACCTATTTGTACTACCAAGGACTACGCTTATTAGTTCTAAATTATCTTTATATGCAGAAGATACTAAACATTCTTTAGCTTGCGTAGTATAACCTGTTTTTCCAGCAGTTAAATATTTATAATAATTTTGGCTATTAGGATTCAACAATTCATTTGTTGAAGTATATAATCTACTTTCTGATTCATTAGTAGTAGGAATAGCACAAGAAGCACTTCCAGCAATCTTTCTAAAAGTTTCATTATTCAAACAATATTTAAATAAATAAGCTAAGTCATGGGCTGTAGTATAATGATTTTCATCATGTTTTCCATAAGTATTAGTAAAATGAGAATCATATAAACCTAATTCATTTAATTTTGTATTCATCATAGATACAAAACTATCTATGGATCCTCCAACATGTTCAGCTAATATATTTGCTGCATCATTTGCAGAATGGACCAAAAGCATTTGTAATAACTGTTCAACTGTTAATTGCTCACCTATTTGTATATTAGCAGTAGAATATCCATCTGGGATAGACATCACAGAATCATAACTTGCTGTTACAACATCATCTAAATTTGAATTTTCCAAAGTTAAAATTGCAGTTAATATCTTAGTTGTACTTGCAGGATACATTTTTTCATTCTCATTTTTGCTATATAAAACTTTATTTGTTCGATTATCCATTAAAAATACAGAACTTGAAGATAAATTAGAAATTTCACTAGTACCATATACAAAATGAAAATTAAAACTAAACAAAAATAATAAAACACTTATAATTAATATATTTTTCCAGAATTTTTTCATCTTAATACTCCTAAAATAATTTATTAATAATATATCGTATTTTATAAAAATTTACAATACAAAAAACAAGAAAGGAAGATTGTTAATGAAATATATAAACAAAAAGCAGAAAGTAGTATTTATTACAATATCTTTAATAACAATAATAGGACTATATTGCTATAACAATATAGTGAATAAAGGTAATTCTATAGAAGTAGAGTCAAATATTTCTAAGGTTATAAACGAAGAAAATAAAGAAATAGAAAGTAAAATATCAAATATAAAAGTGCATATATGCGGAGCTGTAAAGCAGGAAGGCGTAATTGAATTAGAAGAAAATAGTAGGGTTAGTGATGCTATAGAAAAAGCTGGGGGATTAAAGGAAAATGCGTATATGAACGATGTTAATCTAGCTTCGTTATTAGAAGATGGAATGAAAGTATATATACCAAGCGTTGAAGATAAAAACAATAACCAAGTTATTAACAATAATTCAGAAAATAAAGTGGTCACAAACCAAAGCAATGGAGAAAGTAAAGAGACAGTTAGCACTAATAATAAAAATAGAAAAATAAATATAAATACTGCCACACAAGCAGAATTGGAAGGGTTACCTGGTATAGGAAGTTCGACAGCTCAGAAAATTATTAGTTATAGAAAGGAAAATGGTAAGTTTAAGAATGTTGAGGATATAAAAAAGGTTAGTGGTATAGGAGAAGCAAAGTTTAATAAGTTGAAAGGGTTAATTGATATAAAATGATATGAAGTTATGAGTTCTTACGCATATAAGGGGTTGCTTGATGTATGACCTAAAATTTGGTAATTGTAAAGTAAATGTAAAAAAGTTTTAATAAAAGTATAATAAAAATTGTTGTAATAGTATCCGTAGATACTAAAACGAGATTAAATGGTGGTTGAGATATATCTATATTGAAAACCTATTAATAAAAGGTTAACATTAGTATGAATATATTTAACTTGGGGGATAATATGAAAAGTTTATTTAAAAAAATATTAATAATTCTAGTATTAATGATAATTACAGCAAATCAACAATTTCTATTGCTAGTTGCGCAAGCAGCAGAAGAAATTCAAAGTGTAGTAGAAGAAAATAAGGTAAAAGCAATAGCTGAACTTAAATTGAAAAAGTATGTTAATTATCGATTAGATGATGAAAATCAAGGTGTATTAATACAATCGGAATTAAAAACTGGAATAGAATATGGAGAAGATCAAGAATATAAACCTCTTAAAACAACAGAGGCTAATTTAAGTATGCCTAAAATAGAAAATTGTTATCCCGAAAAAGTAGAAGTTATAGCCAAAAGTACCCAAGCAACAAATGGAAGTGATGAAGAAAAAGAAGCAAACTATGAATATGATTCTAATAGTGGAGAAATAAAATTGTGGACATCAAATGATGAAGGATATAATCAGAATGTTGAAAATGCAAGAGATGTATATGAGTTTTTTGCATATTACAATTCAAGTTGTTATAATGCAGAAAATGTTGAAAGAAATATAGAAATAAATAGTAAAATTTCAGAAATATTAAATAATGATAGTGAATCTAAAATAGAAACAGAATGTGCTATAAACGAAAAAGTTACATCAAATGTAGGTGACTTAATATCAACAAATGTAAAAGCTAGTGATATTTATAATGGCTTTATAAACTCAAATAAACAAAACGGAACACAAAATAATACAGAGTATTTAGAAAATTTAGAACTTAGTTTTAGTTATACAGAAATTGCAGATGAAATAAAAGTTAACACAAAAAATAAATTTGTGAACGATAATAATTATAGCACAGAAACTAATGACATATTGTATACAAAAACAATTATACAAAAACAAGATTTGTTAAATATTCTAGGCGAAGATGGAAAGATCACAATTTTAAAAACAAATGGAGAAGTCATATCAGAAGTTACTAAGGATACAGAAGAAACTGAAAATGGAGTAATAGAAATAGATTATTCGGAAGAAACAGAAAATATTATAATAAAAACTACTAAACCTGTAAAATTAGGTAATATTAATATATTAAATAAAAGGTCAATAAAAGCAGGTATGACAAACATTAAAAACAAAAAAATAGAATCAATTCAAAATATAACATGTAAAAAAGTAGAAGAAAATAAAGAAGATAAAGACTCAAAAACAGAAAAAGAAATTTATACAAATACATGTAATAGTTCATACGATATAAAGAACTCTGAAACAAGTATTAAAGTTTCAGTAGATAAACCAGATCTAACAAATAAAATACAAAACGAAATAAATATAACAGCAACATTGTTAAATAATAATATTAAATATAACTTATTTAAAAATCCTGTTATTTTATTTACTTTTCCAAGTGAAGTAGATAATATCATTTTAGGTGATGTTTCACTATTATACGATAATGGTTTATCCATAAAAAGTGCAGAAGTTGTGGATAACAAAGGTTGTAAAGCCATAAAAGTACAATTAAATGGAATCCAAAATGCATATAATATAGATTCTATAGTAGAAGGAAGTAATCTTGTAATACCAGCAACGGTAATATTAAAAAAAGAGATAGAAAGTACAAAATCTACTATAAACGTAATATATGCAAATGAAACTGCAACAAGTATTGATTACAAAAATGAAGGTAAAGATTCAAAAGATATAGATGTAAATATTGAATCCGTTGTAGAAATACCAAAAGAAGAAAAAGAGGACACAATATCAGTAGAAGAAATTCAAAATTTGAAAGCATCAAGTAATATACAAACTTCACAAGGTATTAAAGTAGAAACAATTGCCATGGTAGGAGATAAAACATTAGAAGATGGAGAATCTGTCCATGAAGATGAAATTATAAAATATATGGTAAGTGTCACAAATACTACAAACTCTACTATAAATAATATTAAAATAGAAGGTAGTATTCCAGATGGAACAACATATGCAACTGTACAGTATTGTGTTAGTGATAGTGGTGAAGATGCTTATGTATATGTAAAAGATGAAAATACAAAAAAATATGAGGAAAAAATTGAAAATCTTGAGACTGGAAAAACAATTACAAAATTTTATGAAGTGCAAGTAAATAAACTAAATGACGGAGAAGACATCAAAAATATAGAACAATTATTCAAAATCTATAAAAATAATACTGAAATTACAAATAATTCTCTAAAAAACAATATAAAACATGGAGATATAACAGTACGATTACAATCAGGAGATAATAGTGGCGAAGTATATGGGTATGAATATGGATTATGGATTTATAATAATACAAATAATGATATAAACGATGTAATAGCAACATGTAAAATGCCAGCAGAGTTGGATATATTAGAAGATGAAAATGGAGAACTAAGTATTGAAGCATTTTCTAATGTGACTGATAGTAATGGAGAAGTACATGAAGAAGAGATATCAGTTGAGAAAAATCTTGAAGATAGAAATTTAACTATTAAAATACCAAAAGTTAGTGCAAATGGTAAAGTAAATATTGTTATAGAAACAATACAGAAAAAGTTTGAAAGTGGAAAATATGAATATGATATAAGTGCATTTGCAAATGTTTCTTATAATAATAATGATGAAATATACTATGCAAATGAAAACAGAATAAAGTCATTAATTGATGGAGTACAAGTTATACAAACATCAAATCAAGAAGGAAAAGAATTAACAGAGAACGATGAAATAGAATACGATGTTATTATAAAAAATATAGGTAAAAGTGAGCAATTAGAGACAGCTATTAATATACAAGATTATCTTCCTGAAGAAATAATACCAATTAAAGCAGAATATGATTCGTGGAATTGGGAAGAAGATGAAAACAACACAGGTAAATATGTTAAAACCGTAGAAACAGTAGATTTAACAGATGTAGAAATTGATGAAGAAGATGAAGAAGAAGCTAATATAGATATAAATGCGTGTGTACCAATAGGTCAAGAAATGACATTAAAGATATATGCGAAAGCAGATTATGTTATAAAAAGGACAGAAGTCGAGAACATAGTAACAGTAACAGGAGATAGTATACAAACAGTAACTTCAAATTCTATTAAATTTGTAATAGTACCAAATAAAGATGATGAAAATAATGATTCTAATAATAACGGTAATAATAGCAATAATAACAATAATAATCAAAATAACACTAATAATCAGGGAAATCAAAATAACAATTCAACGAATGATAATAACAAAAAATATAATATTAATGGAGTAGTATGGTTAGATAGTGATAAGGATGGACAAAGAAATAATAGTGAACAATTATTATCAAATATAAAAGTTAAGTTATATAATTCTAATACAAATTCTTTATTAAAAGAAACAACGACAAATGAAAATGGAAAATATGAATTTTCACAATTAGAAACAAATAATTATATGATTCTTTTTGAGTATGATACTAACAATTATACAGTTACAGCATATCAAAAAAATGGAGTAGATAAAACAGTAAACAATGATGCAATTGAAAAAGAGGTAAGCATAAATGGAAAAGAGCAAATTGTTGGAGTAACAAACACCATAAATCTTGATAATAATGAAGAAAATATAGATATGGGATTAATAAAAAATAGTATATTTGATCTTTCATTGAACAAATATGTAACAAAAGTAACTGTAACTAATTCTTCTGGAAGTAAAGAATATAATTATAAAAACGGAAAATTAGAAAAAGTAGAAATACCTTCTAAATATTTAAACAATACAACCTTGAAAATAGAATATAGAATTACTGTGACAAATGAAGGAGAAGTTGATGCATATGCGAGTGAAATAATAGATTATTTACCTAATGGCTTGAGTTTTGATAAATCATTAAATTCTGGCTGGCGTCAAAAGACAAAAGATACAATAGTTAGTGATTCATTAGCTCATACGAAAATTGAAGCAGGGCAGAGTAAAACTATTAATCTAATTTTAACAAAGAATATGACAGAAGATGGAACAGGAACAGTAATAAATGGAGCAGAGATAGGAAAGGCTACATCACCTAATAATACCAAAGATATTGATTCAACAGAGAATAATAAGAATAAGGAAGAAGATGATTACTCTGAAGCTCAACTTATTATTTCTGTAAAAACAGGTATAGTAACATATACGCTAATAACAATAGCAGTTTTAGCTATATTGATAATTATAGTTTTATTGATTAAGAAAAACAAAATTAACTTAAAACAAATAATGATGTTTATGATAGTATTAGCTTCTATAGTAGTCGTTAATATGCCAGATACAAGTGAAGCTAAAGTTACTGAAAAGAATGTACTAGATAATCTTCAAAAATTTAGTAAAGTAAATGATATGGGAGATATTCAACATATATCTTCTAGTACTAATAACTTTGCAACACATTCAAGCCCAGTAAGCTATTATTATAATAAAAATAAATTGCATTGTATTACTCCTAATAAATATATGTGTGGAAGTGGAATGCATGTTTATCAGAAAATAGACCAACAAACATCAGTTAAAGTATTAAGTCAAAAGAAAATAGGAACAGATGATATAGAATTGGTAGATAAATCAGACTCGTCAAAATTTACGTATATTGAACAGGGAGAGAGTACATATATAGGTCCATTTAAGTTAAACAAAATAAATGACAGCTATATAGGAGAAAACTTTAATGTTAGTACGAAGGTTATATATAAAGATAGTAGTGGGACACTTGTAGAGGAAACTTCAGAACATATGTATAAAAAATCAGATGATGGTACTATGAGTCAAATAAAACATGAAGATGGGCATTTACAAAATGGAAGGCAGTTTTATATAAAAATAGCAAATACTAAAAAGAGTGATATTTCAAAGATTAAAAAAATTAGATTATATGCTAAACAAATTGTAAGAAAAGTTACATACAATGTTAATGTTAAAATACGAGAACAATGGAAATGTAAGAAAACTACTGGTAACCATAGATCAGGATGTAATGCAAGTTCAGCTCAATTACTAGAAAGAGTATATTCTGATAAAGCAAATATTGTAGTAGAAGAAAATGTAAAGAAGTATGTAGATTTTTCTTTTACAGATGATGACTCAGGTAGATTATATGTTCATAAAACAGATGCAGATACAGGAGAAGATATAGAAAACGTCGTATTTGCATTATGGGTATCAGGTGGTAATGACGCAAACGGAGAAGAAATATGGTATGACACAGGAAGAAATAAAACGACTGATAGTAATGGAATGGTAATGTGGGATGATTTAGATCTAAATGGTAGATACATGGTAAATGAAGCAGCATGTCCAAGGCCATATGATGGAAATGACCAATATTTTAATTTTAGTTATGGATTATTAAAACCAAGTAATGTTCTGCAAGCGGCGATTAATATGGGTGGCCAAAAAGAGCAATATATGGAATTTGTTAACAAAGCATATTCAAGTATATATTTAATAAAAAAAGATGATACAGATGTTCCCGAAGATAATAGTGGAATATGGGATGCTCCAGCAATGCAAGGAGTGAAATTTAAAATATATTATTATGATGATAATGGAAATAAACAATATATATCTTCATATGACCAAAGTGGCAATGATCCTGCATGGGTAGGATGGACTGATAATGAAGGATGGGCTAAGGAATTTGTTACAGATGTCAATGGAGTGGTTGAACTAAAGAAAATTGATTGTTATAAGACATATTATGCAGTTGAGACTGGATTTGAAAATCCAGAATTAGAGAATGTTTATGCTATTACTGGTGATGAAATTACATTAGATTTAGAAGATCCAGATGGAGTAGTTGATCAAATAGTAGGAAAAAATGGAACATATTCGTCTACTGGAAGTTCGATGGTGAGTGGTAGGGCCGCAGGCTGTTATACTTTAATAGGAAATCAACAGGTATATACAAAAATTTCAGGAATAGTATGGGAAGATAAACATGACAACAGTAAAAATTCAGTGCGTAATAACTTATATGGTTCTGAAGATGTTCCTGCTCCAGGAGTAGAAGTACAAATTGTTTATAAGGATACAAATACTGTAGCTAAAGATGATTATGGAAATGATTTTGTCACAGTAACAGATCAAAATGGATATTATGAATTTAAAAAAGTCCAAAAAGATCAATTAGAAAATTATAAAGTTGTATTTAATTATAATGGACTAAATTATGAAAATGTAGATGTAAATCTAAATAATGAAAATGGTTCAAAGGCTAAAGAATTTGATAGGGATAATTTTAATAATCAATATACAACTATTGAAAAAGGAGTATCAAAAAATAGTGCTGGAACAATAACAAATGATTTAAGTTATAATAGGGATACAAATAATCATAAGTCTACATTAGTATCGGATTTAACATATAGTCCTAATTCTAATGGAAGAGTAAATCCTAGAGATGGAAATGCTGGAATCTCAATATTGGCAGATACAAAAGAAATAAATTTACAAGACTATCTAAAAGTTCCAGCAGGTAAGGTATATAAGGAAATACAAAACATAAATCTAGGTATTTATGAAAGAGAGCAACCAGACATAGCCATATTAAAAGACGTACAAAACGTAAGAACAAAAATTAATGGAAAAGAACAAACATACAATTACGCACAACGATTTGTAAACAAAAATGAATATGGAGATGGATACGACATAGGAGTAAAATATGGTAACAAATATAAAGACATGGGATACTCAAGACCAGTATATAAATCAGATTACACATGGGTGAATCCAAGCGACCAAAATAAAGAATTAGAAGTATATGTAACGTATCATATACAAATAAAGAACGAATCGACAGGACTAATAACCCAAATAAATAATATTGCTGATTATTATGATGCAAGATACACGTTAACTGGAATAGGGACAAATATAGATGAAAAAGGTAATACTACTAATAACATTAGCATGACAAATATTAAAACAAGTAATTATAATGAAAAATATAAAAAGATGGTAATTAATCTAAATGAAAAAATAAATAAACAGAGTGTATATAATATATATGTGCAATTCAAATTACCAAGAAAAACAGTAGAAAGTATAGTTGAAGATAATAATTGGCATTATACTGAAAATATAGTAGAATTAACATCATATTCTACAATAAAAAACAACAAAGTACATGCAGGAATAGATAAAGATTCTGCACCAGATAATATTACACCGGGTAATAAAGATACATATGAAGATGATACAGATGCAGCACCACCTATAGACTGGGTTAAAGGAGACGGAAATAATTCAAGACAAATAAGTGGAAAAGTATTCTTTGATGAAACAGCAAAAGGTGTGCGAACTCAAATATATAATAGTAAAACTGAAAAAATGGAAGGTATTAACTCAGGTGAAATAAGACAAGGAAATGGAAAATACGATAATACAGAAAAGGGAATAGAAGGTATAAAAGTAAAACTTGTTGAAAAGTCAGGATTAAATTTAGAGTATTACACAGGAGAAGGAAAATATAAAAATGGTGATAAAACTTATGATAATTATTCAGAGAAAAGTGACAGCAGTATATCAGAAGAAAATAGTGTAACAGATAGTAATGGAGATTTTTGTATAAAAGGATTTATACCAGGAGAATACGTTATAGTTTATATTTGGGGAGAAAATCAATATGCTGATATAGATGGAGATGGAAATCTAGAAAAGATAACAGTTCAAGATTGTAAAGCAACTATATATGACTATGATAGATTTAAAGCAAATGAGACAGACACATATTGGTATAAAGGATCAGGAAAAAATGACAAGAATGTAAGATGGTCAGATGCAACAGATGACTATAATAATAGAACTAAAATAGACGACGAACTAAAAGATATTAAAAATGATACAGTGACAACTATAACTGAAATGACATCAACAACAC
Organism: uncultured Clostridia bacterium; assembly: GCA_934183045.1. Lineage (GTDB taxonomy): Bacteria > Bacillota > Clostridia > TANB77 > CAG-508 > CAG-269. Next base: position 242 of record CAKPRW010000042.1, on the reverse strand, counting down.
CTAGAATAACAATAGAAGTTGAAAATACATCAAGTGCAAATAATAATTCTACAGGACAAAGATATGACTATAAAATAGAGAATATAGACTTTGGAATAGTTGAAAGAGCAAGACAAAGAATAGAACTATTAAAAAGAATAAATCATCTAAGAGTAACATTAGCAAATGGAGAAGTGGTTTCAGATGTAGAAATTAATGATGCTGGAGTTCCTGCAGGAGAAACATCTCACGTAACGTATATG
>CAKPRW010000041.1 GCA_934183045.1 uncultured Clostridia bacterium | reverse complement strand
GAGGAATCTATGAAGACAAAATAACAAAGAATATGTTTGCTACAGAGTACGTATATCATAGTATAAAATATGAAAAAACAGTTGGAGTAATAAATGAAAATGATGAAGAAGATTATATAGAAATAGCAGAACCAGTTGGAATTATAGCAGGGGTAACACCTGTTACAAATCCAACATCAACAACTATGTTTAAATCAATTATTGCAGCTAAAACAAGAAATGTTATAATATTTGGATTCCATCCATCTGCTCAAAAATGTAGTAGTGAAGCAGCAAAAATAGTAAGAGATGCAGCAGTTGCTGCAGGAGCACCTAAAGATTGTATTTTATGGGTAGAAGAACCAAGTATTTTAGCAACAAGACTACTAATGAATCATCCAGATGTAAACTTGATTTTAGCTACAGGTGGAACAGGTATGGTAAAATCTGCTTATTCATGTGGAAAACCAGCATTGGGAGTTGGTCCTGGAAATGTTCCATGTTATATAGAAAAATCAGCAAAATTAGAAACATCAGTAAATGATTTAGTATTATCTAAAGCATTTGATAATGGAATGATTTGTGCTTCAGAGCAAGCCGTATTAGTAGATAGAGATATTTATGAGAAATTCGAAAGTTTAATGAGAAATGCTGGATGTTATTTTGTAAATCCAGAAGAAAAAGAAAAATTAAAAAATAGTATGTTTGAATATTCAGAAGAATATGGTTATAAACTAAAATCTCATGTTCCAGGGCAATCACCATATGTAATTGCAAAAGAAGCGGGATTTGAAGTGCCAGAAGAAACTAAGGTATTGGTAGTATATGAAGAAGGAATAGGAGAAGAATATCCATTTTCAAAAGAAAAACTAAGTCCAGTTTTAACATATTATATTGTAGAAAATGAAGAAGAGGGAATAAATAAATCAGAGAAATTACTAGAATTTGGAGGACTTGGACATTCAGCAGTAATACACAGTGAAAATCAAGAAACAATATTAAAGTTTTCTGAAACAATGAAAGCGGGAAGAATTATTGTTAATTCTCCATCAACTCATGGAGCAATTGGTGATATTTACAACACAAATATGCCATCATTAACACTTGGATGTGGTTCATTTGGTGGTAATTCTACTACAGCTAATGTATCATCAGTTAATTTAATTAATATAAAAAGAGTTGCGAAAAGGAGAGTTAATATGCAATGGTTTAAAATTCCAGAAAAGATATATTTTGAAGCTGGTTCAATAGCTTATTTAGAAAAAATGCCAAACATTGAAAGAGCATTTATTGTTACAGACGAAGGTATGGTTAAATTAGGATATGTAGATAAAGTTTTATATCACTTAAGAAATAGAAGACAATACGTACACTCAGAAATATTTAGTGATGTAGAGTCAGATCCATCATTTGACACAATTAAAAAAGGTGTAAAAGCAATGGAAAGCTTTAAACCTGATGTGATAATTGCAATTGGTGGAGGAAGCGCAATGGATGCTGCAAAAGGAATGTGGTTATTCTATGAACATCCAGATGCAGATGTAGAAGGATTAAAATTAAAATTCATGGATATACGTAAACGTACTTATAAATTCCCAGAATTAGGTACAAAGTGTAAAATGGTAGCAATACCAACTACATCAGGAACAGGTTCAGAAGTGACATCATTTGCTGTTATAACAGATAAAGAGAAAAATAAAAAATATCCATTAGCAGATTACGAATTAACACCAGATGTAGCAATTATAGATCCAGATTTAGTAATGAGTTTACCAAAATCAATTACTGCAGATACAGGTATGGATGTTTTAACACATGCAATTGAGGCTTATGTATCAAATATGGCATCAGATTATACTGATGGTTTATCAGAAAAAGCAACAGAGATTGTTATGAATTATTTAGAGCAAGCATATGATGATGGAACAAATAAATTAGCAAGAGAAAAAATGCATAATGCTAGTACAATAGCAGGTATGGCCTTTACTAATGCATTTTTAGGAATAAATCATTCTCTAGCTCATAAAATAGGAGCAGAGTTCCATTTACCTCATGGAAGAATAAATGCTATATTGTTGCCATATGTTATAAAATATAATAGTTCAAAACCAACTAAATTTGTTTCATTCCCAAAATATGAATACTTCATAGCTGATAAAAAATATTATGAATTAGCTAAAAAGGCTGGATTAAAGGCAGATTCAGTAGAAGAGGGAATTAATAGTTTAATCAAGAAAATACAAGAAATGAATAAACATTTAAATATTCCACAATCTTTTAAAGAAACTGGAATAGAAGAAAAAGAATTTTTAGCAAAGGTTGATATGCTAGCAGATAGGGCATTTGAAGATCAATGTACAACTGCTAACCCACGACTTCCATTAGTAGAAGAGCTAAAACAAATTTTATTAGATAGCTATTATGGAAAAGAAATTAAATAAAAAAGTAAAACTCTAGATTTATTCTAGAGTTTTTTCTGTACAAGACAAAATATAAAAATATCTTAAAACCCACTATTCCCTAATGTAAAACATAAATAATCAAAATTTTGTAATAAAAAATTAAATAAAATGTAAAAAAACAGAGACGATTAATAGATAACATTTTCCGTAGTCAATGGGAGACATAAAACAAAGAATGAAAAAAAGTGGACCTTTAATTATAATTTTAAATATATATAATAATTATAATAATTTAAACGATTTTAGGAGGGCGCATATGAAGAAAAATAAAAGGGCTGCGAAAATTAAAGTAATATTTGCAATTGTAGTAATAGGATTTATAGTTTTTTATAGCATAAATATTATAAAAGCTATAAAAACTGAAAATATGGATATACAAATGCAAAATGGACAAATTTTAAATACCAAAGCGAGTAATACTTATCAAAAATTATCAGATGTAGTTGAAGTCGGAGATTATGTGGATTATGATGCCACTAATAGGTATAGTTATACATCACCAAAAGGAACAGGACTTTCACATGGGAATGGAAAAGAAGAACAAACATTCAAATCAAGTAGTGATGTAAAGTGGAGAGTACTAGATAAAAATACATCAACAGGTGAAGTTACTTTGATAAGTGAAGAAACAATAAAAAATACAAATAAAGAAAATTTTTCTTTTAATGGCGCCGTTGGATATTTATATGGAGAATATGAATTAAATAATGCTTGTGCTATATATGGACATGGTACAGGAGCAAATACTAGTAAGGTAACTACATGCACAATAGGAGATTCGTATGAAGGAGTTCAAACTAAAACGATAACAGGAAGTGGAGCAAGAAGTATAAATGTAAAGGATATTAATACTTTAACGGGATATGATGAAGAAGCAAATCTAGGGGTGAAGACTAGCTATGAAAATCAAGAAATGGGAATATTGTATCCGACATTAACCACATCTAGCGGTATATCATCTGTAGCTAAATCAATAGGAAAGTTTATAACAAATGAATATTATTATACTTTAGATACAGAGAATACTTTGAAAGATGTGTTAAGTACTAAAAGTGGAAGTTCTGAAGCATATTGGTTAGCTACACGAACACATAGTTCTATAGATGCATATGGGATGAAATTTGTATCTGAAAATCAAGTGGGATATTTTACTAATATATTACAAACGGCAGGACATATATATGTTGAAGGATATCAACATACTTTTTCTGAATATACAGTTTCATTTGGAATAAGACCGATAGTATTTCTAAAAACATCACTTTTAACAGCAGGTAAAAACTCAGATAACGAATGGACATTTTCAGATCCACAAACAATAACAGTAAATAAAGATGGAGGAACAGGAGGTCCAAGTAAAATTTATGTAATTAATGGAGGCACATATAGTGATAGTACTTGTACAACTGCAATAAGCAAAATAACAGTTCCTACAAAAAGTGGATACAAATTTACAGGATATAATAGCCAATATGGAGGAAAGATTATAGAAGCAGATGGAACAATAAACACAGATGCAATTAAAGGAACAGCAACAGGCAATAAAGGTGCTGATTATACTATAACAGCACAGTGGGAAAAGATTCAAACAATAACTTTAAATAAAAATGGTGGAACAGGAGGAACAAATAAATTATACGTATCAGATGGAGTAGCATATAGTGACATGAATTGTACAACTGCAATAAGCAAAATAACAATTCCTACAAAAAGCGGATACAAATTTACAGGATATAAATATAGTACAACAATTCTTATAGATGCAAATGGAACAATAAACGCAAATGCAATTAAGGGAACAGCAACAAGTAATCAAGGTGCTGACTATACCATGACGGCTGTATGGGGAGAAATAACATTAGGATTAAGTACAACAAGCGGAACTGGTTATGTAGGTGGAAGTAGTTTGACTGCAACAATAACAGGAAGTAATTATGGAAGTTTAAGTATTGTTGCTAATACTAATAGCAGTGTAGCTACAGCAAGTATAAAAGGTACCACTCTAACAATAACACCAATAGCAGCAGGTACTACAGCAATAACAGTAAAAGAAGCAAATGGAAATAAAACGGCGACATATAATGTGACTGTAAAAGCAACAAGTATCAGTCTGAATGCAACAAGTGGAATTTGTTATGTAGGCGGAAGTAATTTAAGTGCTACAGCAAGTGGAACAAATATGGGAAGTATAAGTGCTACAAGTAATAATGTCGGAATAGCAAAAGTAAGTAATAGTGGAAATACAATAACAATAATGCCAGTAGCAGCTGGTACTACAGCAATAACAGTAAAAGAAGCAAATGGAAATAAAACAGCGACATATAATGTAACAGTAAAAGCAACAAGTATTAATTTAAGTGAAACAAGCGGAATAGGTTATGTAGGTGGAAGTGATTTAAGTACTACAGTAAGTGGAACAAACATGGGAAATATAAGTGCTACAAGTAATAATGTAGGAATAGCAAAAGTAAGTAGTAGTAGCAATAAAATAACAATAACACCAGTAGCAGCAGGTACTACAGCAATAATAGTAAAAGAAGCAAACGGAAATAAAACAGCGACATATAATGTGACAGTAAAAGAAACAAGTATATCATTAAGTAATACAAGTGGATATGTAAGATTAAATAATACAAAACAAGTAACAGTTTCAGGAGAAAATATGGGAACATTAAGTGCTTCTAGTAATAAAGAAGATGTTGCAATAGCAAGCATAAACGATAAAACACTTACCATTACTCCCAAAACAGTAGGAACGGCAATAATAACAGTAAAAGAATTAAATGGAAATAAAACAGCAACATATAATATAACAACAACTAATTTAAATATTAATTCAACAACCCAAATATTAGACATTAATGGAGTAGATGTAACAGAGATAACAGCCGTAAATGAAAATGCAGGTACAATAAATTGGAAAAGTAGTAATGAAGAAGTTGCGACGATAAGTGCAAAAACAGGAGATAAAATAACAGTAACGGGAAAATCAAATGGAAGTACAGTAATTACAGCTATAGGTGAAAACGATTCACCTACAGCAACATGTGAAATAACAGTACAAACAAGTCCAGCTGAAATTACATTGAATAAAACAGAAGTAACTTTAGATATGAATGCAGAAGAATTAAAGAAACAAAATGAAAGTTCAACACTAATAGATAAAGTGAACTTAGTAGCTACAATAAGTCCAGAAACAGCAAATGTAAATAAAAATTTGACGTGGGCTAGTAATAATGAAAAGGTAGCCAAAGTTGATGATAATGGTAATGTAACAGCGGTTGCAAATGGAACGGCAATAATAACAGTAACAACAGAAAATGGAAAAAAAGCAAATTGTGAAGTGACGGTGCAAACAAGTCCGACACAAATTACCTTAAGTGATACTAATATAATATTAGATATTACAAAAGAGAAAGAAAAACAATTAGTTGCAACAATGGATGAAACTGTAAATGCAAATAATAATTTGACATGGACAAGCAGCAATAACAATATAGTAACAGTAGATAAAACAGGAAAAATAACAGGAATATCAAACGGAACAGCAACAATAACAGTAACAACAGAAAATGGAAAAACAGCAAGTTGTGAGGTGACAGTACAAACAAGTCCAACAAAATTGAATATAGTAGGATCAAGATATATAGCTAAAAATAATACATCAACATATTTTGTGACATTCTCACCAGAGACAGCAAGTAAGGAATTGATTAAGTGGAATATAGGTGATGAAGGGATAGTAAAAATAAAAGAACAAAAAAATGAAACTATTGTTTTAGAAGGGATAAAAGAAGGATCTACGACGCTAACAGCAAAAGTGGATAATGGAGAAACTAACACAATGGTAATAGATGTAACTAGTTTAGCTTTAGATAAAGAAAGTGTAATAATTGACTCATCAGAAAACAAGAAAGTAGAGATAAAAGCAGAAGGAATAAATGCTGGAGAAATATCATGGAAAGTAGATAATGTAGAAGTACTAAGTTTAAGTAGCGAAAAAGGAGACACTGTAGAGGTAACAGCTTTAAAAAATGGAATCGCAAAAGTAACAGCCACAGGACAAAATGGAAATCCAACAGCAGAATGCATAATAACAGTGCAAACAAGTCCAACAGAAGTTGTTTTGAATAAAACAGAAGTAACACTAGATATGAGTGCTGAAGAATTAAAAAGACAGAATGAAAATTCAACGTTAGTAGATAAAATAGATTTAATTGCAACAATAGGACCTAAAACAGCAAATATAAAAACAGGCTTGACATGGGCTAGCAATAATGAAAAAGTAGCAAAAGTAGATGAAAATGGTAGAGTAATAGCAATATCAAATGGAACAGCAACAATAACAGTAACAACAGAAAATGGAAAAACAGCAAATTGTGAAGTAACAGTACAAACAAGTCCAACAAAAGTAACATTGGATAAAACAGCAGTAACATTGAATACTAGTGCAGAGGAATTAAAAAAACAAGATGAAAATTCAGCATTAATAAGTCAAATAAGTTTAAATGCAACAATAGAACCAGAAACAGCAAATGTAAAAACAAAATTAACATGGTCTAGTAATAACGAAAAAGTGGCAAAAGTAGATGAAAATGGCAAAGTAACAGCAATATCAAATGGAATAGCAACAATAACGGTAACAACAGAAAACGAAAAAACAGCAAGTTGTGAAGTAACAGTGCAAACAAGCCCAACAGAAGTTACTTTAAATAAAACAGAAGTAACACTAGATATGAGTGCAGAAGAATTGAAAAGACAAGATGAAAAATCAGAATTAATAAATCAAGTAGATCTAGTTGCAACGATAGGCCCAGAAACAGCAAACATAAACAAAAACTTAACATGGTCTAGTAATAATGAAAAAGTGGCAAAAGTAGATGAAAATGGAAAAGTAGTAGCAATATCAAATGGCACAGCAACAATAACAGTAGCAACAGAAAATGGAAAAACAGCTGAGTGCAAAGTGACAGTGCAAACAAGTCCAACAAAAGTAATATTAAATGAAAACAAAATAACATTAGATATTGCAGAAGAGAAAGAAAAACAATTACAAGCGACAATAGAACCAGAAACAGCAAATATAAAAACAAATTTAACATGGACTAGTAATAACGAAAAAGTGGTAAAAGTAGATGAAACTGGAAAAGTAACAGGAATATCAAATGGAACAGCAACAATAACAGTAACAACAGAAAATGGAAAAACAGCAAGTTGTGAGGTAACAGTGCAAACAAGTCCAACAGAAGTTAATTTAAATAAAACAGAAGCAACACTAGATATGAGTGCAGAAGAACTGAAAAAGCAAGATGAAAAATCAGAATTAATAAATCAAGTAGATCTAGTTGCAACGATAGGACCAGAAACATCAAACATAAACAAAAACTTAACATGGTCTAGTAATAATGAAAAAGTGGCAAAAGTAGATGGAAATGGCAAAGTAACAGGAATATCAAATGGAACAGCAACAATAACAGTAGCAACAGAAAATGGGAAAACAGCTGAATGCAAAGTAACAGTGCAAACAAGCCCAACAAAAGTCACTTTAAACAAAACAGAAGTAACATTAGATATGAGTGCAGAAGAACTAAAAGGACAAGATGAAAAATGTGAACTAATAAATAAAGTGGATTTGGTTACAACGATAAACCCTGAAACAGCAAATGTAAAAACAAACTTAACATGGACTAGCAATAATGAAAAAGTAGCAAAAGTAGATGAAAATGGTAGAGTGATTGCAATATCAAATGGAACAGCGACAATAACAGTAACAACAGAAAATGGAAAAACAGCAAATTGTGAAGTAACAATACAAACAAGTCCAACAAGTTTAAATATAGTAGGATCAAATTATATAGCTAAAGATAATACATCAACATATTTTATAAAATATTCACCAGAAACAACAAGTAAAGAACTAATCAAATGGAACATAGGTGATGAAGAAATAATAAAAATAAAAGAACAAGATGAAAAAAATATTATTATTGAAGGTATAAAAGAAGGCTCTACTACATTAACAGCAAATGTAGAAAAAGGGAAAAGTGATACTATTAATATAGATGTAACTAGTCTAAAATTAGACAAAGAAAATATTACAATTAATTTAGCTGAAAATAATAAGATACAAATAGAAGCAATAGGAATAAATGCTGGAGAAATATCATGGAAAGTAGACAATACAGAAATACTAAGTTTAAGTGATGAAAAGGGAGACAATGTAGAAGTAACAGCATTAAAAAATGGTGTTGCGAAAGTAATTGCTACAGGACAAAATGGAAACCCAGTAGCAGAATGTATAGTAACAGTACAAACAAGCCCAACTAAAATTACTTTAGATAAAACAGAAGTAACATTAGATATGAGTGCGGAAGAATTAAAGAAACAAGATGAAAACTCAGTATTGGTAAACCAGGTTGATCTAGTTGCTACAATAAGTCCAGAAACAGCCAATATAAACAGAAACCTAACATGGTCTAGTAGTGATAATAAAGTAGCAGAGGTAGATAATACAGGTAGAGTAACAGCAATATCAAATGGAATAGCGACAATAACAGTGACAACAGTAGATGGAAAAACAGCAAGTTGTGAAATTAAAGTACAAACAAGTCCAACAAGTATGAAAATAATTGGTGATGAGTACCTAGAAATAGGTCAAGAAAAAACATATAAAGTTATTTATGAACCAGAGACAACAAGTAAGGAACTAATAAAATGGTCTAATAATAATTTAGAAGTGGTTACTTTAGACACAGAAAACGGAGATGAAATAATAGTAAAAGCAATAAAATCTGGTACATCAAAATTAGAAGTAAAAAGTCAGAATAAAGTATTAGATACTCTAGAAATAAAAGTAAAAGAAAATGAAAAAACAGATACAAATTGGAAATTAGGAGATATTAACCTAGATAAAAATGTAGATGTAACAGACTTATTATTATTAAAAAGACATCTAGTATCAGGAAATAAGAAAGAATGGGTATTAAATGAGGAAGAACAAAAAAGAGCTGATATGGACCAAAATAGTAAAGTAGATATAACAGATTTACTATTACTAAAAAGAGAATTAATAAAATAAAAGAGGAGGAATATGATGAGAAAAACAATAAAAATAATAACTATATTAATATTAGGAATTATGCTGATTTATAGTAATAATGTTTATGCAGCTAGTGATAGTTATAATGTTGGGTTAGATATTAATAAAAGTACTATATCGCAAGGAGAAACTTTGGAGATAGTAGTGAGTTTAAAAGATTTAAATATAACTACAGGAGATAAGGGTCTAGGAGCATATCAAGGTACATTAGAATATGATTCAACAATTTTTGAATATGTTGGAATAAAAGGATTAAATTCTTGGGATACACCAATATATAATAATGGAACATTTGCTACAACAACAAGTACAGGTGAGGTAATAAAAAAATCAGAAGAAGTAGCAAAAATAACATTGAAAGCTAAAACAAATTTGACACAAGGAGAGACAACTATTAGTGTAAAAAATATAACAGCATCAACAGGAACAAGTACAGTATCAACAGGTAATGTAAGTAAAAAAATAGTAGTACAAGGAACTCAAAAAGGAAATACATCAGGACAAAATGTATCTAATACTAATACAACATCAAGTTCAAGTACAAAGAGCAATTCATCAAATGCTACAAAAGATAAAACAACAACAAAGAAAATAATACCAAAAACGGGCATTAATAATATTATTGTAGTAACAATAATTGCAACAATGGGAGTTTTAGTAATTACATTAACAGGACTAATTGTTTATATTAGAAAAAGTAAATAAAAGTAATACATAAAAAAATAATACATATAATAATGAAGAAATAGACTTTATAAGTCTATTTCTTCTTGACTAAAAATAAACATGGTGTTAATATATAAAAATGATTATAGAGCAAAAGAGGTGTCAAATTGGGATTAGAAGAGATCGTAAAAGAAATAATATATAGAAAAAGCTATAATGCAAAGAAAGGCATAGAGGCTGTAAAACAAGTATATGATGATAGTGATACAGAGAAGGATGCTATAAAAAAAGCTACTGATAGAGTATTAAGAGAGATTGAAGAACATCCAGATATGCCGGTAGTAGATTTTTTGAAAATGATCCAGGAAGAGCAAGAACTTCCAACAGATATTGTTGTTGAAACCACAAAACAGATTCCGGATATTAAATCAGAAAAAATAGCGGCTGAAGCGGTAGAAGAGTTGGATTTAAATGCTCCTCAAATAACAGAGATTATACAAGAAGCGGATGTAAGTTTAAAAACTGCTCAAAAAATGATATCACAAATACCTGATAAAAAAGTAAAAGAAGAACAACAAAAAGAATTAAATAGAAGACAAGAACAAGAAGCGTTAGAACAACTACAAGGTATATATGATTCTTGTGGAGATATGAATGATATACAATTAGTAGAAGAAATTTCACAAGTGAAAATTAGTGAAAGAACAGACAAAATAGAAGAAAAAATAAGACAAATAGTTGCTAAAAAAATGGCATTTGATTGTATGCAGTTTGGAGGACCTAAGATACCAACAATGTCACAAATAGTGCCGCTATCTGATATGTTGGAGGCAGACATTCCATCTTTAATAGAAAAAGAATATAAAGGATTAAGAGAAGACTTTGATCAAAAAGGAACACAATATTATAAATATGGTGACCAAGAAAAGATGCTAGTAAAGATGAAAATTCTAGATAACATTGCCAAAACTGTAGCAAGAAATTTTGAAGAAGTAGGAGATATTAGTGTACCTCAATCAGAACAAATGAAAAATCTAAGTGATAATGAAATAGATATTTTTATAGAACAAGTAAGAAAATTCTGTAAGGTAGAAAAATTAAGTGACGCAGATTTAGAAAGAATAAGAAAGCAGGTAAGAGGAGAAGCAAGTGTTGAACTAGATGATATAGTAAGAATGTTACAAAAAATGAGACCTTCAGATAGAGAAAGATATATAGAAATGTTTAAAATGGAAATAGAAAAAGGAGACAAACAGACAATTCAAGAGAAAGAACTAGATCAGGGAATATATGTATTACAAAAACAAATAAGAAAATTGCCAACTAAAGAAGCTATAAAAACTTCTAATATGATGGCACAAATGTTAAAAGAAAGAGAAGAAGCAAAAGAACTAATGAGAAAGACAAAAAATAGAGGGCCAATTCAAACAGATGGTGACACAATAGAAATATAAATATTAAAGGAGTAAGAATTAGATATTCTTACTCCTTTTTAAAATATTTTATTGATATTTTTTTTATTTTGATATAGAATGGATAAAAATCGAAAGAAAAGAATTTTAAGGGGTAAATATATGAAAGATTATTATGAAATATTAGAAGTTGACAAACGTGCATCTAAAGAAATAATTGAGAAAGCATATAAAGTATTAATAAAAAAATATCATCCTGACCTATATAATGGAGAAATGAGCCCAAATATAGAGATGAAAATACGAGATATAAACGAAGCATATAAAATTCTTTCAAATGATTTTCTAAGAGAACAATATGATAGGGAAATAAAAAAATATAATTCAGAAGAATATATAGAAAAAAATAAAGAAAATTACAATAAAAATATTAAAGATAACAGTGAATCTAATATTACAGAGAACACAAAAGGAAAATCTGTAGATAATGAAAATAAAAACAATGTTGGAAGTATTGGATCAGGTATAGAACTGTTACGAGAGATATTTAAAATTAAACCTAAAAAAGTAAGACTTAAAAATTTACAAAGAGAAGACTGGCTTGCATTTGGAATAACAGTAGGAATCATGATATTATTAGGAATAATTTTATGGTTTGTTCCATTTACAAATAAATTTATGAGAGAATTAACAATAGAAAATCCGTTATTTAGCTGGATTGGTAAATTATTTTAAAAATAAATTGTAAAAAGAGAGGATGTTGAAAATGAATTATGCAGATATAAAAAAAGCGGATATAGCAAATGGAATCGGAGTTAGAGTATCACTTTTTGTAAGTGGATGTAATCATCATTGTAAAAATTGTTTTAATCCAGAAGCATGGGATTTTAATTATGGAAAAGAATTTACAGATAAAGAAATAGATAAAATAATAAGTGAATTAGACCATCCATATGTTTCAGGATTAAGCTTGTTGGGAGGAGAACCATTAGAACATGTAAATCAACAAGGATTACTTCCATTAGTAAGAAGAGTTAAAGAAGAATTACCAGATAAAAATATATGGTGTTATACAGGATTTACTTTTGATAAAATCATTGATGGAATGTATAAAAATTGGGAAGAAACACCAGAATTGCTATCATATATAGATGTAATGGTTGATGGTAAATTTGAAGAAGAGAAAAAAGATATAAAATTAAAATTTAGGGGATCAAGTAATCAAAGAATTATAGATTTAAAGAAAAGTTTAAAGGAAAATAAAGTAATATTATTAGATGTGTAAAAAAATTATAAAATAACAGTTAATATATAATCTCAAGTTTTATTTTAAAATCTAAAAATAATTATGCTTTGCTCAAAGTAAAATATACATTTTAATACAAAAATTTAAAGTTTAATATTGATAATAATTTATATAAATAAAGGAGAAATACAAATGAGAAAAAACAATGAAGCAATAACTCTAATTGCATTAATAATAACAATAATTGTGTTATTGATATTAGCAGGTGTAACTATTAATATGTTGACTGGAGAAAATGGAATATTGAAAAAAGCTTCAGCGGCAAAAGAAGAAACTGCACAGAAGCAAGCTTTAGAAGAATTGAATATGAAAGTCTTAGAAGTGCAAATTAATAAAAACGGAAATGCAACATTGCAAGATATTGTTGATTATCTTGACGAAGATAGTGAAAATGAATACATGATTTCTACAAAATTTGCTACTATTAATGGAGAAATTCCTGATTTGACAGGAAAGACTGAAATAAATGTAAAATATAAAGGGTATTGG
>CAKPRW010000040.1 GCA_934183045.1 uncultured Clostridia bacterium | reverse complement strand
GTGTATTGTTACAAGAAACAATTCCAGAAACTTTTATAACGACAAAGGATAAAAAAGAGAAGGTGGAAAAATTGAAATATAAAGATTATGAAGATTATATACAAAACACCTATAATAAGATAAATGAAAAAATAATTCTAGGAAATGTTATTTCGAATGAAAATTATACAGTAGCTATGAATCAAAAAGGACAAGGGATCAGTAAATATAATGATATATATGTAAATAGATTCAAAGCAACAGATGATTATGCACAAGGAATATTTTTTACATTTAAAAATATAAAAAACAAAAGTATATGGAGTTCTAATTATAGTCATAATGACAATAAAGAGAAATATCAAATAAGTTTTATGCCTGATAAAGTAGAACAAGAAATAATAAATGGAAATATAAAATCAAAAATAAGTGTAGTAGTAAGTTCAAAAGAACCGGTAGAATTAAGAAGAGTGAGTTTGAAAAATAATGGAAATGAAGAAGAAATAATAGAATTAACTTCATATTTTGAACCGGTTTTATCAAGAAAAGAACAAGATTATTCACATCCAGCATTTAACAATTTATTTTTGATTACTAAATATGATGAACAAACAAATAGTTTGATAGTCAAAAGGAAAAAAAGAGAAATAAACCAAGAAGAGATCTATTTAGCAACAACTTTATCCACAAATAGTGAGACAGTTGGGGATTTTGAGTATGAAATTAACGAAGAAAAGTTTATAGGAAGGGGAAACTTAGGAATACCAAAAATGGTAGAAAACTCAATTCCTCTTTCTAAAACTATTGGGCTGGTAACCGAACCTATTGTGGCATTAAGAAGAACAATAAAAGTTAAACCTCAAGAAGAGGTTAATATAGATTTAATAATATCAGTAGGAAATAAAGAGGAAGAAGTAAAAGAAAATTTACAAAAATATAAATTATCAGAAAATGTAAAAACAGAATTTGAAGTTTCCAAAGCAAGAGTAGAAGCAGAGAGTAGATATTTGGGAATAAAAGGGACGGATATAGAGATTTATCAGAGAATGTTATCATACATTATTTTTGATAACCCTATAAAATTTAGATTATTAAAAAATATTTCAAATAAAGTTCATAAGCAAGAAGATTTATGGAAATATGGAATATCTGGAGATTTACCAATTATATTAGTAAAAATTAAAGATTCAAATGATAAATATGTTATAAGCGAAGTTTTAAAAGCACATGAATTTTTTAGAAGCAAAAATATACAGACAGAAATAGTAATTATTGATGAAGAAAAATATAGCTATGAAAATTACGTAAAAGAGGAAATAGAAGATACTATATTAAATAAACAAGTAGGATATTTAAAAAATGTAAAAGGTGGAATTTTTGTTTTATCAAAAGAAGAAATAGATAAAGAAGATCTAAAATTATTAGAACTTGTATCTTCTATTTGTATTGATAGTAGTAGGGGTGGAATAAAAAATAATATTAAAGAAATTGAAGAAGAATATTTAGATAATTATAAAGATATAGTAGAAGAAAATGATAAACAAGTGATTGATAAACAAGACGATAATGATATAGATATATTAGGAGATGGACAAAACCTTAAATATTACAATGAATATGGTGGCTTTTCGGCAGATGGAAAAGAATATTTGATAAAAGTGAATAAAGATAACAGGTTACCAACAGTATGGAGCCATATTATGGCAAATAAACAATTTGGAACAATTGTAACAGAAAATATGGGAGGATATAGTTGGTATAAAAATAGCAGATTAAATAGAGTTACAAGTTGGGAAAATAATGCTAGTTATGATATACCAACAGAAATAATATATTTAAAAGATATAGAAACAGAGAAATCATGGTCATTAGGTTTGAATCCAAAACCAGATAATAAAAACTATAATGTTAAATATGGATTTGGGTATGTCAAATACTATCATAAAAGTGATGGAATAGATCAAGAATTAGATGTTTTTGTTCCAGAAGAAGATAGTTGTAAAATAAGTATATTAAAACTTAAAAATACTACTCCTAGTAAGAAAAAATTAAAATTATATTATTATATAAAACCTGTTATAGGAGAAGATGAAATTAAAACTAATGGTTATATTGATATCAAATTTGATAGAAATAATAATATGATTATGGCTAAAAATTTATATAAAAGTGATTTTGATAAAACAAAAATATATATATCTTCTAGTGAGAATATTAAATCATATACAGGAGACAAGAATTTTTTCTTAGGATTAGGAGGAATAAGTAATCCTAGTGGATTAAAAAAGATAAATTTAAATAATCAAAATTCTATAGGAAAGAAAGCCTGCATAGCTTATGAAGTGGAAATAGAATTAGAAAATTTCCAAGAAAAAGAGATATCTATAATTTTAGGTGCAAATGAAGAGGTAATAGATTGTAAAAACACAGCATATAAATATCAAAAAATTTTAAATTGTAAACAGGAATTGGAAAAAATCAAAAGTTTTTGGAAGGAATTACTTGGAAGAGTACAGGTTTACACACCATTGGAATCAATTAATATTTTGTTAAATGGTTGGATTCCATATCAGACTATCTGTAGTAGATTGCTAGGAAGAAGCGGTTTGTATCAATCTGGAGGAGCCTTTGGTTTTAGAGATCAATTACAAGATACAATTGGATTAAAATATCTAGATCCTGAAATTTTAAAAAATCAGATAATAATTCATAGTAGACATCAATTCTTAGAGGGAGATGTAGAACATTGGTGGCATCCAGATACAGGAAGAGGGATTAGAACAAGAATTTCAGATGATTTATTATGGTTGGTTTATCTAACTATGGAATATATAGATTTTACAGGAGATAAAAGTATATTAGATATTGAGACATCATATGTAAGTGGTAATATTCTAGAAGAAAACGAATTAGAAAGATATGATAAATATGACTTTACTAAAGAAGAGGAAAGCATATACAAGCATTGTATAAAAGCAATAGAAAAGGTTATATCAAATTTTGGAGAAAATGGTTTGCCTAAAATAGGCACAGGTGATTGGAACGATGGATTAAGTAATGTTGGAAGTAAAGGAAAAGGGGAAAGTATATGGATGGGATTTTTCCTATACCATATATTTGATAGATTCATTCCGATAGTGCAAGAACATGAAAATATAGAATTAGCACAAAAATATGAACAAATAAAAATAGATTTGAAGAAAAGATTAAATACAATAGGATGGGATGGAAGATGGTATAAAAGAGCTTTTACAGATGATGGAGATACTTTAGGAAGTATGGAAAATGGAGAATGTAGAATTGATAGTATTGCACAGAGTTGGAGTATAATTTCAAATGCAGGTGATAATGACAAAAAATATATATCAATGGAAAGCTTAGAAAATCATTTAATAGATAAAGAAAATGGAATAATAAAATTATTAGATCCACCATTTGAAAAAAGTAAATTGGAACCAGGATATATAAAAGCATATATGCCAGGAGTACGAGAAAATGGTGGGCAATATACACATGCAGCAGTTTGGGTAATATTAGCAGAAAGTTTACTTGGTTTTGGAGACAAATCACTCGAATTATACAGAATGATAAATCCAATAGAGCATAGTAGAACAAAAGAAGCCAGCAAAAAATATAAAGTAGAGCCATATGTAATTCCAGCAGATATATATGGAGTGGGGAACTTAGCAGGAAGAGGAGGCTGGACATGGTATACAGGATCAAGTAGTTGGTATTACAAAGTAGGAATAGAAAATATATTAGGATTAAAAATAGAAAAAGGATATATAAAAATAGACCCATGCATTCCTAAAGATTGGAAAGAATATCAAATACAATATAAATGGAAAGAAAGCATATACAATATACTAGTAAAAAATCCAAATGGAAAAAACACAGGTATAGAAAAAATAATCATAAACGGAAAAGAAGAACAAAATCAAAAAATAAAACTAGATGGAAAAAATCAAATATACAATATAGAAATAACAATGTAAAACAAACTAGAGAACGATCAAGGGCGATCAGGAGCGATCAGGGGGACGCGCCCCTTGATCGTTTTTTTGAATTGTTTATTTTTGATATTGTCTTTGTTGTCGTATTTATAGATTATATTTTGATAAAATCTTATGAATCCGACCGAGGGGCGCGTCCCCATAATCGGACTTAGTTGGCTAGGTCATAAAAGTTGCGGAATTCGTAGCCTTGGGATTTTAGGTAGGAGATGGATGCTTCTAAAACTGATGATGTGTCGCTTACGTCTTTGGTGTCATGCATTAGGATTATTAGTGTTCCTTTGTTTTTGGATGATTTTTTTAGGTTGTTTAGTAGTTGGGCTTGAGTGTATTTCATTATAGAGTCGTTGTTTAAACAATTCCAGTCAACATATGTGTAATTCATGTCACTAAGAAGTTTGACTGCTTCTTTTTTCTTTGCCTTGTTGTTAGGTGACATGTATCCGTTTGGAAAACGGAATATGTGGGAACAATAATTTGGAATTCCTATTGCATCGCCAATTTCTTTGTCTGTACTTTTGATTTCATTTATAAAACTTTCTGGACTTTCATATAATTTTTTATTGCTATGGTCATAACCATGATTAGCAATATAATGTCCTTCATCATATTCTCTTTTAACAATATCAGGATGGTGTTTAACGTATTTGCCAATTACGAAGAATGTAGCTTTGATATTTTCTTTTTTTAAAATGTCAAGTATTTTAGGAGTAGATTTTATTGTTGGACCATCATCAAAGGTTAAATATGCAATTTTTTCATCATTACTTGTAAGTGATGAGATTTTTTCTTTTAAACTGTTGTCTATACTACTGTTAGTTGTTAATTCAAATGCAAAAGAAGAAGGATGATAAAGTATAGAAATAAGAGCTATAAAGATTAAAGATAATATAAAAAAGTAACTTATATATTTTTTTCTCAAAACTAAAATTTTCATAATTTCCTCCAGTAATAGTGTATGTAGTAGTGATTAAAAAATATTACATATAATTACTCTTGATTTATTGACAATTATTAGCTTCATCTTCAGAAATATAGCCATATTCTACCATTTTATTTAAAACATGTTTCTGTCTTTTTTTTGCTAATTCTATATTAACTGTAGGTGCATAAGCAGAAGGAGCATTAGGAACACCTGCTAGCATAGAGGCTTCTGCTAATGTTAAATCTTTTGGATCTTTTTTATAATAACCCATACTTGCATCATAGATTCCATAATATCCATCGCCAAAATAAGCAGTGTTAACATACAATGCCAAAATTTCGTTTTTGCTATAATTTTTTTCTAAATCGAAGGCAGCAAATATTTCTCCCATTTTTCTAACAATGTTTTTATCTTGGTTAAAAACAACATTTTTTGCTACCTGTTGAGTTATAGTGCTTCCACCTTCATCAAATTCATTATCACGCACATTTGTATAAAAAGCTCTTGCTATTGCAATAAAATCAATTGGACCATGCTCATAATATCTATGATCTTCAACAGCGATAACAGCATTTAAATAATTTGAAGGTAATTTTTCAAAGGTCATATAGTTTTCTTTTTGAGTAATAGAATCTACTCTTGATATTAAAGGTTTCTCTTTTAAAGCCTTAGAATAGTAAGAAAATCCAATTAAAAATAAGAAACTAGCAATAATTAATATTAAAATTAAGGCTAATATTAAGAATTTTTTAAAAATTTTTTTCATAAATACCTCTTTTAATTTTTTTACTTTTGTATATTATATAATAAAATAATATATAAAAAAAGTTAATTTGTAAAAAAACGATAAAAGAACAAATTATATATTAAAAATTGCTATGTTATACTTGACAAAAATAGACATTATTTGATAAAACAAATACTAGTGAATTTAAGAGAAGATTTACTAATTTAATTTTTTAGGAGGAACAATGAAAAATTTAATTGATATTAAAGACTTATCAGTAGAAGAAATTAATGAATTAATAAAAGTAGCTAAAGACATCATCAACAATAGAGAAAAATATTCTCATAAATGTGATGGTAAGAAATTAGCTACTTTATTTTTTGAACCAAGTACAAGAACAAGACTAAGTTTTGAAGCTGCAATGATGGAATTAGGAGGAAATGTCTTAGGATTTTCAGAGGCATCATCTAGTTCTGTTTCAAAAGGAGAAAGTGTATCAGACACAATTAGAGTTGTAGGTTGTTATAGTGATATTATAGCAATGAGACATCCAAAAGAAGGTGCGCCATTAGTAGCATCACAAAAATCAACAGTTCCAATAATTAATGCAGGGGATGGGGGACACAATCATCCTACACAAACTTTAACAGATTTATTGACAATTAATTGCGAAAAAGACAGATTAGATAATTTAACAATAGGACTTTGTGGGGATTTGAAATTTGGTAGAACAGTTCATTCTCTAATTACTGCTATGTCAAGATACAAAAATATAAAATTTGTTTTAATATCACCAAAAGAACTAACTATTCCAGAGTATATAAAAAAGGATATATTGGATAAAAACAATATTGAATACTGCGAAACAAATGATATTGAAGAATATATGAGTGAACTTGATATTTTATACATGACTAGAGTTCAAAAAGAAAGATTTTTTAACGAAGATGATTATGTTAGATTAAAAGATTATTACATTCTAAATAAAGAAAAATTAGAAAAAGCCAAAAAAGATTTATGTATTATGCACCCATTACCAAGAGTTAATGAAATTGCAACAGATGTAGATGATGATGAAAGAGCATGTTACTTTAAACAAGCTGAATATGGAAAATTCATAAGAATGGCATTAATTTTAAAATTATTGGAGGTAAAATAATGAATATAGATAGTATAAAAAATGGTTTTGTAATTGATCATATAGATGCAGGTCAGGCAATGGAAATATACAAAAAATTAAATTTGAACAAACTAGATTGTCAAGTAGCAATAATAACAAATGCAAAAAGTAAAAAAAGTGGAAGAAAAGATATTATAAAAATTGATAAGAATATAGATATTGATATAAACACACTAGGATTTATAAATCCTAATATTACTATAAATATTGTTAAGGATGATAAAATTGTAAAAAAATTTCATCCAGATACTCCAAAAGAATTATTAAATATAGTAGAATGTCAAAATCCAAGATGCATTACATCTATTGAAAAAGATTTAGACCAAATATTCATATTAACAGATAAAGAAAACCAGGTTTATCGTTGCAAATATTGTGAAATGAGCTTAAAAAAATAAAAATGAATTCATAGTAATTTAAATAAGAATAATTGAATAAAAGAGGAATTCCTTAATATTATTTATTAGGGAATTTTTTAATTGAAAGTCTATACAAAAAAAAGAATTAGTTATATAATATAAAAAAATTAGGAGTAATAATTTATTTCTGATTTATTATTAATAATCGAAAGGATTGATAAAAAATGAGATTAAAGGAAATTTTATTAGGGCTTGAAGGCCTAAAAGCGAAAGGAAACTTAGACTTAGACATTAAGGGGATTGAAAAAAATTCCAAAGAAGTAAAAGAAGGATATTTATTTATTGCAATAAAAGGTTTTGCAGTTGATGGACACCAATTTATAGGAAATGCAATTGAAAATGGTGCAAGTGCAATATTAATTGAAGAAGGATGTGATCTAAAATCACTAAAAATACCAGATGACATTGTAGTTATAATGGCAAAAAATTCAAGAGAAGCATTAGCTATTTGTTCAGCAAATTTCTATGAAAATCCATCAAAAAGATTTAAACTAATAGGTGTAACAGGAACAAAAGGAAAAACAACAACAACATTCATGATAAAAGAAATTCTAGAAAAAGCAGGAAAAAAAGTAGGATTAATAGGAACAATAGCAACTTATATAAATGGAAATAAAATAAAAGACAGTGATAGAACAACACCAGAAAGCTTAGAGTTACAACAAATATTTACACAAATGGTAAATGAAGGTGTAGAAGTTGTAGTAATGGAAGTTTCATCACAAAGTTTAAAATTACATAGAGTTGACGGATGTGATTTTGATATAGTATTATTTACTAATTTTTCAGAAGATCATATTAGTCCAAATGAACATCCAGATATGCAAGACTATTTTAATTCAAAATTAAAATTATTTAATATGTGTAAAACAGGAATAGTAAATACAGATGATTTACATGGTGCAAAAATACCAGGGTTATTCCCAGATAGTAATATTACAACATATGGAATTGATAACTTTGCAAATGTTCTAGCTAAAGATATAACAATAACAAATGCATATGTTGACTTTAGAGTAAAAATAACAGATAGAAATGAAAGAGTAAAAACATGCATACCAGGTAGATTTAGTGTATACAATTCATTAGCAGCTATTTGTGTAGCACAAAAATTTGGAATTTCTCCAGAAATAGTAAAAGAAGCTCTTGAAGCAGTTAGAGTACCAGGTAGATCAGAACTTGTAGATAATAAATTAGAAATACCAATTATGATTGATTATGCGCACTCACCAGAAAGTCTTCAAAATATATTACAAGCCGTAAAGAGTTACACAAGAGGAAAAGTAATATCAGTATTTGGATGTGGTGGAGATAGAGATACTAGCAAGAGAGCAATAATGGGTGAAATTTCAGGAAAAATTGCAGATTATACTTTTATAACTTCAGATAATCCTCGTACAGAAGATCCAGAAAAAATAGTAGAACAAATCGAAGAGGGAATGAAAAAGACAAAAGGAAAATATACAGTTATTGTAGATAGAGTAGAAGCTATAAAAGAAGCTATAAAAATGGCAACCAAAAGAGATATTGTAGTTTTAGCAGGAAAAGGGCATGAGCCATATCAAGAAATTGATGGAGTTAAACATCCATTTGATGAAAGAATAATAGTAAATGACTTAATAGATGAAATAGAAAAAGAAAAAAACAAAAAATAAAGAAATAGAAAGGTTTGGTAAATTTGGGATTCGAGACAGCAATATTAATAATATCATTTATAATATCAGTTATTTTAGGAATTATTATTATACCAATATTAAGAAAATTAAAAGTAGGACAAATAGAAAGAGATGATGGACCACAATCTCACTTAAAAAAACAAGGTACTCCAACAATGGGAGGGATTATCATGATAATAACAATGATTATCATGGTAACAGGAGTTGATGTATACTTTGTATTAAAAGGACAAAATGAAATAGCTAACAAGCTATTTCCTATTTTGTTATTAACAATAGGGTTTGGCTTAATAGGATTTATAGATGACTTCAAAAAATTAGTATTAAAAAATACAGAAGGCTTAAAGCCAGCGTATAAAATGTTAGGACTATTAATCATATCAGTAGCATATGTTGTTTATCTAGTATATGTATTAAATATAGGTTCAGAAACATATATACCATTTTTAAAACAAATGATATCAATTCCGATATATGTGTATATACCATTTGCTATAATAGTTATACTTGCAACAACAAATGCAATTAATTTAACAGATGGAATTGATGGACTTTCATCAAGTGTTAGTGCAATAATTGTTACATGTTTAACAATTATTGGAATCTTATTTAAAGTAGAAGAAATAGGAATATTTGGAAGTATTATTATAGGTGCTGTGTTAGGATTCTTAATGTTTAATATACACCCTGCAAAAGTATTTATGGGAGATACAGGATCATTATTATTAGGCGGAGTTATTTCAGCAATGGCTTTATACTTAAAAATGCCACTATTATTAATAATAATAGCACTTATACCTGTTTTAGAAACTTTATCTGTAATAATACAAGTGGCATATTTTAAAAA
The DNA here is from genome assembly GCA_934183045.1 of uncultured Clostridia bacterium. Classification (GTDB taxonomy): domain Bacteria; phylum Bacillota; class Clostridia; order TANB77; family CAG-508; genus CAG-269. Next base: position 3,838 of record CAKPRW010000040.1, on the reverse strand, counting down.
GACTGGTAATAGAATATTTAAAATGGCTCCTTTACATCATCATTTTGAATTATCTGGTTGGAAAGAAAGTAAAGTAGTTATTGTATTTAGTTTAATAACATTAGTATTATGCGTAATTGGTTTAAAAGCAGTATAAACCTTTAAGAAAGGAAAAAGATAATGGGAAAAAAGAGAAAAGAAAAAAGTTTTTCAAGTTTTCTAAATAATCCAATTGACTTCACACTATTAATTACAATTCTTTTATTATTATCAATTGGACTAATAATGGTATTATCAGCAAGTTCACCATCAGCATTAGCAGAAAGTGGAAATAGTTACTCATATTTTTCAAAACAATTAATTTTTGCAATATTAGGTATAATTGCAATGTTGTTTATATCAAAAATTGATTATAGATTTTATCAAAAATTTTATAAACATGCTTGGGTAATAGCATTAGTATTGCTAGCATTAGTATTAATTGCTGGAAGAACAGTAAATGGAGCCAAAAGATGGATTTATGTTACAGAAACATTATCTTTTCAACCATCAGAACTTGTTAAATTGTTAATGATAATTTTTTATGCAGGTATACTTGTAAAAAATAGAGATGAATTAGGAAAATACTTTAATGGATTTGTAAAAAATATGCTATTATTAGCACCAATTATTGGGCTTCTATTGTTAGAACCACATTTTAGTGCTTCTATTGTTATAATAGGAATTTGTAGTATTATGATGATAATGGGAGGTTGCAAATTCTGGCATTTCTTAATTACAGGAGGAGTAGCAGGAATTCCTGCAATGATATTCTTAATAATAAAAGAACCTTATAGATTACAAAGAGTTGTAACATTCCTAGATCCTTGGAAAGATGCTACAGGAGATGGATGGCAAGTTATACAAAGTTTATATGCTATAGGATCAGGAGGGGTATTTGGAGTTGGTTTAGGAGAAAGTAAACAAAAATTTTTATACATACCAGAACCACATAATGATTTCATTTTTTCAATATTAGGAGAAGAAATAGGATTTGTAGGTTGTGCAGTAGTTTTAATATTATTCGCAATATTTATTTGGAGAGGTGTGCTAATTGCCATGAGGGCTCCTGACATGTTTGGAAGTTTAATTGCTATAGGAATTACCGCATTAGTTGCAATACAGGTAATCATAAATATAGCTGTTGTTACATCTTCAATGCCAGCAACAGGTATGCCATTGCCTTTCTTTAGTTATCGGAGGAACTGCTTTATTTATATTACTTTGCGAAATGGGTATTTTACTGAATATATCTAGAGCAAGTGCAAAACAATAATATAATTATAGGAGAACAAAAAAATGAAAGTTATTATAGCAGCAGCAGGTACAGCTGGTCATATTAATCCAGGATTAGCAATTGCAAACAAAATAAAACAAGAAGATAAAAATTCAAAAATAATTTTTATAGGAACAATAAGAGGCCTAGAAAATGATTTAATACCTAGAGCTGGTTATGAATTAAAAACAATAGATGCTTATGGATTAAGTAAAAAAATATCAATTGATAATATAAAAAAAATGTATAAAACATATAGAGGATTAGGTCAGGCTAAAAAAATTATAAAAGAATTTAAACCTGATATAGTAATTGGAACAGGTGGATATATCTGTGGAGCGGTAATTAGTGCAGCACATAGTTTAGGAATACCAACAATGTTACATGAAAGTAATGCTTTTCCTGGTAAAGCTATAAAAATGTTAGCTAAGAAAACAGATACAATTTTAGTTTCATTTAAAGATGCAATTCCAAGAATAAAAAAAGCAAAAAATATAGTTTATACTGGAACACCAGTAAAAATTAAAAAGAAAAATTATACAGCAGATCAAAAGAAAAAAATAATAGACGAAATGGGATTAAATACATCAGAACCAATAATTTTAGTATTTGGAGGAAGTCAAGGAGCTAAAAGAATCAATGATGCAATTATTGGAATAATAAAAGATAAGAAAAATACAAATTATCAAATGATATGGGCAACTGGTCCAAAGCAATATGACAATATAAAAGAAGAATTAGAAACAAATAATATTAGTATAAATAATATTAATAAAATAAAGGTAGTACCTTATATTTATAATATGGAAGAAATTATGAACTGTGTTGATGTAATCGTTGCCAGAAGTGGTGCTATGACTATAACAGAAATATCTAACTTAGGAAAGCCATCAATATTGGTGCCACTTCCAAATGTAAGTCATGACCATCAATTATATAATGCTAAAGTTTTAGAAGATATAAATGCTGCTAAAATAATACTAGATAGTGAAATGAAAGAAGATAAATTAAATAGAACTATTGAAGAAATAATACTGGACAAAAATAGAGTAAAAGAAATGGGGAATAATGCTCTAAAAATTTCTACAAATGATGTCGAAGAAAAAATATATAACGAAGTTAAAAAATTAACAAAATAGGGGTAAAAAAATGTTTAAAAATATTCAATTCAAAATCATACTTGTATTTTTTTTAATAGGAATAATAATTATTAGTGGACTAGGAATATTTTTTCTTAATTCAATAAATGATATTAGTACACAAATTCAGAGTGGACAAGTAGAAAGTACACAACAAATTTTAGATATGATAAATCAACTTAGTATAAATACAAAAACAATTTTAATAATAGCTAGTATTGTTTTTGTGCTTGTAGGAATATTAATAGCAATGTTCTTATCAAAATTTGTAATATATCCATTAAATAAATTAATACAAAGTGCAGAAAAAATAGCTGATGAAGATAAAACAAATAAAAAGTCTACAAAAAACAAAAAAGGAAATGATGTTGGAGAATTAGAAAATGTATTTGGAATAATGACAACAGAATTGAAGGAAAAATTAAGTGAAGTTTCTACACAAAAAAATCAAATAGAAACAATTTTGCTTCATATGACAGATGGAATTATTGCATTTAATATGAAAGGCGAAATAATATTAATTAATCCAGCTGCTAAGAAATTTTTGAGTATAAGACCAGAAGACAATAATTTCGAAGACATATTTAGAAAATTCGAACTAAATATAAACATGGAAAAAATTATTTATTTGGAAAATTGGACATCGACTGAACAAAGGATTAAAGTTGATGATCGATATGTAAATGTATTTTTTGCACCATTTAAAAATGAAACAGATAGACCAGATGGAGTTATTGCAGTTATACAAGACATTACAGAACATGTACAATTAGATAATATGCAAAAAGAATTTATAGCTGATGTATCACATGAATTAAAAACTCCTATAACTTCAATTATGGGATATGCGGATACATTAATAGAAGGAGAATATGATAAAGAAACTCAAGACAAATTCTTAAATGTAATAGCTTCAGAAGCTAGAAGAATGGCAAGATTAGTTACAGATTTATTAACATTGTCAAGATATGATAGCAATAAAAAAGGAACACAAAAAGAAGCCTTTGATTTAGGAGATTTAGTAAAAAGTTGTCAGGAAAAATTAGGGATTGAAATTCAAAAGAAAAAGCATAACGTAAGTTGTTTTGTTACAGCTGATGTACCACCAGTATATGCCGATAAGTATGACATTGAAAGAGTGGTATTAAACATATTAACAAATAGTATAAAATATACACCAGAAAATGGAGAAATAAAAATATATGTAGGATTTGTATATAATGATGCATATATAAAAGTATTTGATAATGGAATAGGGATTCCAGAAGAAGACTTAACAAGAATATTTGAAAGATTTTATAGAGTTGATAAAGCTAGAACAAGAGAAATGGGAGGAACTGGATTAGGACTTTCTATAGCAAAAGAAATTCTAGATAAAAATGGTGGAAGCATTGATATAAAAAGT
>CAKPRW010000039.1 GCA_934183045.1 uncultured Clostridia bacterium | reverse complement strand
TTCCATTATCTCCTGAATTTCCTCCATTGTTGTCTGAGCTTCCATTATCTCCTGAATTCCCTCCATTGTTGTCTGAGTTTCCATTATCTCCTGAATTTCCTCCATTGTTGTCTGAACTTCCATTATCTCCTGAATTTCCTCCATTGTTGTCTGAGCTTCCATTATCTCCTGAATTCCCTCCATTGTTGTCTGAGCTTCCATTATCTCCTGAATTTCCTCCATTGTTGTCTGAACTTCCATTATCTCCTGAATCACTCTTTTTCCAATGAGCATATATTGTTGTACTATCCGTTATACTATATACATCTCCAGCATCTCCTACTTTTGATCCTCCATCTTTTTCTGTATACCAACCTTCAAATTCATATCCTTCTCTATTTTCTGGTGTTTCTAAAGTAATACTGTTAATAGTTATCGTTACTGTTGCATCACTTTTTCCAAATGTATACATTACTTCCTTATCACTTTTTATATCTATGTTTCCTGCTGTACATTTTATATCAGATCCTGGTGTTACACTTGATGTTTTACTATTGTAGTTATAATTAAATGTTAATTTTGGTCTTTTTACATATGAAACAATATTTATTGTCTCCCCTTCTTTCCCTGTTATTGTTTCTCCGTTTGGCTGTATTGTTGCTAAATATGACTCTGAATCCTCCCATTGTGCTGTTAATTCTCTAATTCCTGATTGTTCTAATATTGATTCAATATTATCGTGAGCATATCCGTTCTTGTCTATAATTAACATTCCTTGCTCACCAAATCCGTATCCTTTAAATACTTTTCCATCTTCTTTTGGTGGAACTATCGGATTTTCTGTTGAAGTCATTTTATTTGTACAATCTGAATCTAGATATAAATTATAATCTGATCCTATATATACATATGGCCTTCCTGTCTTATCATTTGGCTTAAGTGTAACTTGCCCACATTGTTTTATTTCCCACTGTGCTGTAATTGTATAATCTTCTTGATTTTCATCCCATACAGCTGCAAGTATATTTCTATTTATCGCTCCAGTTTCACTTATTATAGTAATACCTTTTTCATTTTTATAGCCAGCGAATTTATATCTACCTCTATCTCTAGTTGGAATTTCTATGTTATTTATTCTTTCAAAACAATTTGGATCACTATACGCATTTCCATATGACACATAGAAGTATTCTATGTCACCTATACCCCCGTCATTATCAATACTTATTTTTTGCGTCTTTTCCCATTGTGCTATCATAGTATAATCTTCTCCTGAGTTTATTATATCCTGAATTTCTCGCTTAATTATCACTCCTCTTTCATCTATAGCGACATCAAAATTATTATATTTATATCCTTGAAATCTATATCCATCTTTAACTGGTACTTGTACAGTCTCAGTTTCGTTAAGGCAATTAGAATCCGAATATATTAATCCAGATAATATATATATATATTCTATTGCATCTTCTCTTTCTTCTTTTTTCAATTGTATCACTTGTACTTTTTTCCATTGTGCTGTCATCGTGTAATTTTCATCAGGCCTTCTATTATATATCTCTAAAATTAACTCTTTATTTATTTCTCCACTTGCATTTATTAATGTTTCCTCTTTATAAGTATATCCCATAAATTTATATCCTCTTTGAGTTGGAAGATCTATTACTTTTATTGTTTTTGTACAATTCATATCACTATATATTAATCCATTTGATACATATAAATTTGTTGTTCCCTCATTTCCTCCATTTTTGTCTAATATTATTTTTTGTACTTTTTCCCAATGAGCAGTTGCTTTGTAATCATCTGTACTTGTATCATATTTATCCTTAATATTGCTGTTAGATAATGTTCCATCTACATTTACTATTAATCTATTGTCATCATCATAATATCCTGTAAATTTATATCCTTCTTTTGTCGGAACTGTTATCGAACTTACTGGTTTTTCACACATAATATCTAAATACGCTGCTCCATTCAATACATATATCTCTCTTGTTGGCGTTCTGTTATTATTATCTGCTTCTAAAGTTATTATTTGTACTGTTCCAGCCGGTATTTCAGTACTAAAGTTATTATTACTTGCTCCCTTAAATTGACTAATAAACGTATTTTCTCTTCCTAGAAAGAATATCACTCCTACAACAATAGCTATTAATATAGTAGCTAAAATAATAATTTTTTTCTTTTTCATAACAAATCTCCCTTTTTTAGTTATATATTGCTAATATAATTTTAACTCTTATCAAAAAAAAGTCAATATACCATATATTCGCGTCATTTTTTCGCTTAGGGATACGCTTTTTAGTAGTTTTATTACATTTTGTTTACATTTTATTTGCAAATTTTTTAACAAAAAAATTCTAAGAACTTTTTTATTCTTAGAATTTAACATTATTAAAAAACACATTTAAAATATTATTTTCATACATACTTTTAGTAATAATTGTTTGATTTATAACTCCTACTATTTCACTATTATTTATTTGATTTACAATGTTTATTATGAATAAAATCACGTATATAATGAAAAATCCAATAATGATACCATACAACATCCCTCCTGTTTTATTAAACTGTTTAATAATAGGCAAAGAGGTTACAATATCTGTAATAGATGCAATAATTGTTAAAATCACTCTCATTATAATAAAAAGTATAATCATTATTGCTGTATATATTATATTATAAGTTAATGGTCTTACAGTCTGTGTTAACAAAGCATTTTTCGCATCTACTAACAATTTATTCTCATCATCATTTTTGTATTCTTTTGGTTCTATCTTTGTCATTATACTATTTTCTATAGATTCATCTATAGAAGTATAATTAATTACTAAATCTGAAATTGGTCTATATAAGATTAAAGTAATAAGTATAGCAATTAAAAAGCTTATCATATGAATTCCTAACTTTACTAATCCTTTTTTATATCCCCAAAACACACATGCCAATATAAACATTATTATTATTAAGTCTATTACTATTCCCACTATATATCTCCTATAAATTAACTATTTCTATTTTATCTCTATAAACAATTCCTGCAACATTATTAGATAAAACGATATTAGTTATTTCTTGATTAGCTATGTATCTTTTTACCAACCAACCATCTTTATTAATAAAGTCTACATCTGTTCCTAAATTTAGCGCAATTATGTCTCCATAAGAATACATCTCTTTAGTTATAGAATTTATTGTATATTGTTTTGTATTATTGTTATCTACATTTACAATATTTACTATTGAATCAGCTGTAAATAGTCCTGAAGACTTTTCTTCTACAAATACAACATTATTATCTAGTTCAATTGATTGAAATAATACCTTTTTGTTTTCATTATTTATCAATTCATTATTTTGTCCATTCTCTATAATATGAATACCATCTGTATACATGCAAACTAATTTATTTTTATCTTGATATTGTATATTTGTAATTAATTTTCCGCTTTGGCCTTGGTATGTATTTTCAAGAGAATTTGTTGGATCTGAACTAGCCTTATCTATTGAAATAACTTTTATATTTGATTGTATAACACTTCCTGATGTATCTACTTCTGCAATTGCTAAATATTTATTATCATTAGATATACTTACATCTGCGGTTCTTGTTGATGATAAATATGATTTGAACATTTCCTTTCCTTGCGAATCATACATTTCAATAACTGTTTTATAACTTGTATTTGTTATTACAACAGCCACATATCCATTTTTGTTTATATGAACTTGTGAAATTTCTCCATCAATATCTTTCTCCCATGCTATATTTTTGTCAGAAATCACATATAATTTTTGTCCATTTTTTTCTGCAATTGCTAAAAATCTATTTGCAGAATCAAAGTATGGATTTGATATTTTAACTTCTAACTCTTCTTCTTTATTTCCTGAATTATTATATATTTCAAACTTACTTTTATTTAGTATACCAATATATTTATTAAATGCATAAATATTGGATGGTTCTTCCTTTAGTTCTATTGTTGCTACTTTATCTTGTTTTACTTCTTTTCTGAAAATATTTTTATCAATCCATTCTCTTGTATCTTTATTAAATACATATAATACTCCACTTACAATTACTAACAAAATTATTACGAGAATTATTATTGATATTATTACTTTTTTATGATTCACTTTTTTAGTTATAGGTTCTTTCCATATATCCTTCATTTTTATCTCCTTGTCATTTGGTACTTATGTTATATCAGTTTTAATAAAAATTTTCAATAGATTTTTATTATTCTCCATATTTGAATTAATCCTAAATATCCAAACACCGGATATAATAAATTTATCAAATTAGAAAAGCCTATTTTAGAAACTAGAAGAGAAGTTATACACATAATACATGCAATCTGTGTATAACTTTTTTGATTTTTGCTTACATTTTGTAAAAAACTTGCTCCTAATGAAATTGAAGTTGTAAAAATGGAACCTAGAATTATAAATCCATATATTAATCTAAAAATGTTTAACATATTAGATACTACATATACCACAGGCATTTCTAATTTTGAAATATCTACATCAACTTTCGTTAATAGTAAAAATACTATAAAAGATAGCATAATAACTATAACTGTACTTATTAAGAAAATTAGAAATATCTGTTTTTTATCTTTCAAATAATCTTTTAATGTAATTAAAACTGGTATAAGCAAAATACTATTGTAACTGCAATATAATATCGCACTTAAAATATAACTGGTACTATTTGTTCTAACTATATGATTTTCTAAATTTAAAAAATCAATATCTTTAAAATTTATTAATCCAATAATAATTAAAAATATTATTAGAATCGGTACCAATATTTCATTTGCTTTAACTACACCTCTTATACTTGTTAGGAATATAGAAAAACATAAAACTGATAATAAAATACTTCCGTATTAAACTACTAATTTCAAATTCTTGTTCAAAATATGCTCCAAATCCCGCAATCATAATAAAAAAGGTTATTAATATAAAAAGATTTACAAGACAATTAATTATTTTCTTTATTTTATTATTATTTTCACCAGGTATTAGTACTTCTAAAAGTTCCTTATAATTCTTTATTTCGTGATCATTAATTATCTTTAATACCTTATATATAATAAGCCCCATAAGAATACTAGAAATAAGTATTCCAATAAATCCCTTCATACCAAAAGCAAAGAAAAACACATACATTTCTTGACCTGATGCAAATCCAGCTCCTATTAATGTCCCAATTATTACAAATACTATTTTTAATATATCTTTCATAAAATAGCTCCAATCACATTATCTATCGAAGTCTTTTATTAATTCTACGAAACAAATTAAAAACCCCATATTATTTTATGGGATTTCTAACAATTTATTCTATTTTTTTCTTCTTCTTACTTGCCATACTATAAGTCCTGCTAGTATTATTACTACTGGTACTGCAAATATAATTACCCTTATTATAGTATCTTGTTGTTCTGTTGCAGTATATGTTACTGTTCCAGTGCTTTTTCTTGCAGTTATATCTTCCTCTCTATCTACTAAGTATGCAATTGAGTTTAAAACTAAGTCTTTATTATAAGCAAGTTGTATTGCTCCATATTGTGAATTCTCACTTAATTGGTAATCTGATATAAAGTAATTTTCTCCATATATTATCATCTTAGATTTTACAGCATTTTCTTGTTTCTCTTGATCTTCTTCTTTTATTGTTTTTACCAATTCTGCTCCTACAACAAAACTTCCTTTTTCTTCTCCATCAGATATTCCATTTGATTGATTACTAAAGTTTGTTCTAAAATATGCATTTTCGCTTGTTGTTATTAGATCTGTATTTTCTACTTTTAATTCTTCTAGTTTTTCTTCATCTATATTTATTTTTGTCGCATTTATGAAAATAACTCCTGTTGTATTATATAAATCTTTTGTAACTGTTGAACTTTCTATTTCTGGAATGATTAGATCTGGAGAATTTGATACCATTTTACTTGTATCAGTTTCTCTTATAATACCTACATCAAATGGTTTTACTCCATATTCTGATAATATTTTATTAACGTTTGCTAATTCCTTATTAGATGTTACTGCAGCATTTAACCACAATATATTTCTTCCTGATTTTATATAGTCCAAAATTGCATTTGTTGTTACATCGTCAAAATCCTTGTTTGGGCTTGTAATTACTAATGTATCGCAATCATCTGGCACTTTTCCTACTGATAATATGTTTAATGTATCTATTTCATTTATTTCATTTCCTAAATACATATTTAAATAATTCATATTTTGTTTTAGTGAAAATTCACTATATCCTTCTAAGAAGTATACTTTTGGTACATTATCTGTCACAACAGATTGAATACTACTTGTGAATTTTTCTTCAGCAATACTTATTGTTTCATATGTTGAAGTATCATATGTAACTAAGTCTGTTGATGTTAATACTTTTGATTTATCTCCACATTCTATAATTATTCCTTCTGTTCCACTTTCAATACCATATTTTTCAGCTAAATCTGGTCTATTATTTATATCAACCGCTTCTACATTGATTTTTTCATTAACTTTTTTATATTGTTTTGCTAAATCTAAATTAGAATCATCATCTTTATACCCGATAAAATACATGTTTACATCTTTGTCTATATTTTTAACTTTTTCCTTGCTATCTTCTGTTAATGTATATAGTTTTTCTTGGCTAAAATCTATTGGAGTTAATTCTAACTTTTGCATCAACATATTAATTGCAATAAATATTGCTATAATTGCTAATACTAAAATTGTAGTTTTTGTACCATTGATTAGCCATTTCTTTTTTATTATCTCAATAAACTTGTTTGGTTTTTTATCTTTTTGCTTTTTTTCTTTTTTAGAAACTTTTTCTTTCTTAGATTTATTGTCTTTACCTTTTTTTGCTAATTTTTCTTCTTTATTCTCTTTCAATCTAACTCCTCCTTTTTATCTTACACTTTTTCTTCTTTGCATAAATATAATTGTTAAAATTATACAAGAAATTGTAAATGTTATAAATGTTACTGTATCTGCAATATCAATTTGTCCTGTTGGAAATTTTGAAAACATATTTATTAATGAAAAATTAGTAAATATATCACTAAATTGTGGTAAAAACCATGTTAATATAAAGAATCCTATTGTGATAATTCCTGCTATAATTTGATTTTCAGTTATACTTGATGCTAATATTCCAAATGAAATATAACTAATTGCTAATAGTAAAAATCCTAATAGTGTAACTAATGCTGTAGTAATATGTGGTGTACCAAAAAAGCTCAATATTCCAAAATACATAAATGTACAAAGTTCTGTTATTACAACAATTAATGTTGCTGCAATAAATTTACCAAGCACTACTTTTGTAATACTTAATGGAGAAGTAAGTAACAATTGTTCTGTTCCACTTTTTCTTTCTTCTGCTATTGTTCTCATAGTTAATACAGGTGTAATAAAGGTTAATATTGTAGCTCCTGAGTAGAATATATATTCAAAATTTGTACTTTGATAGTTAAATACATCTACATAGAAAAATATACTAAACATAATCAAAAATAAACCTATAAAAACATATCCTACAGGTGAATAAAAATATGATTTAAATTCTTTTTTTATTATTGCCCACATTACTTATTACCTCCTTCTATTAACTTCATAAATGCATCTTCCAATGTGGTATCTGCCTTTTTCATTTCAAAAATTGTTATATTCTCTTTTGCAAATTCTGAGAAAATAGATTTTCTTAAGTCAACATCTTGTTTTGCTTCTATTGAATATTGTTTTGTACCATCTTCATTATCTTTTATTAATTCAATTTTTTCTATATCTTGAATTTTATCTTTCATTGTACCTATTTTGTTTTCTGGATCTTCTACTGTAACATAAATTCTATTATTGCTAGCCACCTTATTTTCTAGATTTTCAGGAGTATCTATAGCAACTATTTTTCCTTTGTTTATAATAATTACTTTATTACAAATTTGGCTTACTTCAGATAAAATGTGAGAGCTTAAAATAACAGTATGTGTTTTTCCTAATTCTTTAATTAAATTTCTTATTTCTGTTATTTGCTTTGGATCTAATCCTACTGTTGGTTCATCTAAAATTAATATTTTAGGTTCTCCAACTAATGCTCCTGCCATACTAACTCTTTGTTTATATCCTCTTGATAGGTTTTTGGTTAATTTTTTCTCAACATCTTTAAGTCCAGTTTGTTCTATTATTTCTTCTACTTTTTCTTTTCTTATTTTTTTGTCAACTTTTTTTATTTCTGCCATATAAGTAACAAATTCTTTTACTGTTAAATCAGTATATAAAGGAACTCCTTCAGGCATATACCCTATTTCTCTTTTTGCTTTTTTAGGCTTTTTTAACATATTGTATCCATCTATTATAATTTCTCCTTCTGTTTGTTCAATAAAACCTGTAAGCATATTCATTGTTGTGCTTTTTCCTGCTCCATTTGGTCCGAAGCAAACCAACAATTTCACCTTCTTTGATAGTAAAGCTAATATCTTCTACGGCTACTACTTTTCCATACTTTTTTGTAACATTTTTAACCTCTATCACAAAAAATTCCTCCTTTTAAATTATCTATTTTACTAAAAGTCATATTATCATTTTATTTTTTTAAAGTAAAGCTTTTCACAAAAAATTTACATTAGCATTAGGGATTTAGGAATTCTTGACAATTTTATTTCATATTTTTTATATCCATGAATATTTATTATTTAAATATAGATTTTGAAATGAGGGACTAATATGGAATACATATATCCATTTATAATTTCTTTTATGCTTGTATTTTTTTCTGAATTAGGAGATAAAACACAACTACTGGTATTATCTTTCTCAACTAAAGATAAGGCAAAAAATATATTACTTGGCGTTGCTTTAGGGACTTTTTGTAGTCATGGTTTAGCTATTTTATTTGGTAGTACTTTAGGTGGTTTAGATAATCCATATTTTAGTTTTTATTCTAAAGTATTGACTTATGCTTCATTTTTGCTTTTTGGAATTATAGGGTTTATATCTAAAAATAAAAACGACTCTACTGATAATAAAAGATCCTCTTTTATTCAAAAAATTTCAAACATAAAAATTAATTATATTTTTATAGTTGCTTTATGTATTATTGTAGGTGAAATAGGTGACAAAACTTTTCTTGCCTCTTTAGGTCTTGGATTAGAATATCCAAATTATAAATTATCTTTAATATTGGGTTCTATTTTTGGTATGGTTTTAAGTGACTCCATTGCTATATTTTTTGGCAGGCTTTTAGGAAACAAACTAAAACCTTCCATTGTTGAATTTGTATCAAATTTAATTTTTATTATTTTTGGATTGATTGGTTTTTTAAATTTAATTTAATATTAATTATTATTATAAAATGTATATTTTTGACAAATTTTAAATAATTTCTTATTGACAATAAATAAAATATATGCTATTATATTTATTGTCATAAAAAATTTTTGACATTTTACAATATGGGTCAGTAGCTCAGTTGGATAGAGCATTGGCCTTCTAAGCCAAGGGTCGGGGGTTCGAATCCCTCCTGGCTCACCATATTGATTAAAACTGTAAGAATATATTCTTACAGTTTTATTTTTATCTATTATTTTATATAGTTTTCATATATTGTTTTGCATATCATATTCACAATTATTTTTTTACTTATTAAAAAAATCCATTTTTATATATTACATACATATTTCGACATACTTTTCTTTTTTCTTATGCTATATATTATTCATTCATAAATAAAAAGGGGGCTTTTTCATGGACAAAATACGGTACTGTTACCGTCTCTGTATTTAAATCTGATGATAATACTACATCATTTGAAGTTACAACTGATGACGATACGGTGTTACCTGTTTCATATGTTATTGAAGATACTTTGAAACTATATTAGACTAACTTTTGTTGGTCTTTTTTTATTCCTTCCACTCTAACTTATATTCCTTTTCTCCAGTTTCTTTGTCTATCTTTATTTCCTTATTTTTAAAGCCCATAGCAACACAAAACAATATAGCTTCAATATTTTTTTCATACACATTTAATGTCAATTTATTTTTTTGTTCTTTACAATAATTAATTAATTTTCTTCCTATGCCCTTTCTTTTAAAATCATTACTTACAAATAATGCCCCAATATAATTATCATTAACTAAACTTATAAATCCCTTTATCTCTTTATTATCAATATAAACATATGTCTCTGATTTTAATAAATATTCATTTTTTACCTTATTATAATTCCCAATCCAGTAATCTCTATCAATAAAGCTATGTGCTTTAAAATTACCCTTTGTCCATATTGTCATAACTTTTGTAGTATCTTTAGAATTAAATTTTCTTATCATATGTATCATCTCCTTATATAGGATTAATTTAATTATATCACAATAGTTAAATATCCAAACATTTTCTAACTATTTTATGCCCTTATTTTAAAAATTATTACTAATTTGTATAATATTTCAGCTTTTGTATATAACTAAAAGTGTTACTTTTTATTTGATGTGCCACATTATACTTTACTTGCAAGTTCAAAACTTCGAATATTTTTTACATATTTTACCTTATTTTTTCTCGCAGTAATAATGTGTTCAACATTAATTCTGTAATTGTTATACTATTACTAGTACTTGATTGCTTGGAGGTATGAAATGGATACTGTTTCTAAATCAGATGTTGATAAAATATTTGGTCAAATTTTAAGAAGTTTTCGTCTAAAAAATGGTTTAACTCAAGAAGAGTTGTCTGAAAAATTAGGCATTTCTTTAAAATATATTTCAAGGATAGAAAACGGTAATAATGGAGTAAAAACTCAAACTCTTATAAAATATATGAATATTTTGGGGATTAATCCAGCTATTTTATATAAAGATTTTATCAAAAATGAAGATATTGCAAAAGACATTAATCTCTTTGCCAAAATTAGTACTTTATCTTCTGATAAAAAGGATTTTATATCTTCAATCGTTGATTTATTAGATAAATAGTAAAAGATCATTAATTGTATATACATATTAATGATCTTTTTATATATTATTCTAGCCAAAATGCTTTATATGTTTTATAAGCAGAATAAATATCAAATTTACTTGTTACTTCATATGGAGCATGCATTGAAAGAACTGGAACACCGCAATCTATAACATCTGCACCTTTATTAGCTAAAATGTATGCAATTGTTCCTCCTCCGCCAATATCCACTTTTCCTAATTCTGCAACTTGATATCTTATATCATTTTTTTCTAAAATATTTCTTACCCATGCAACATATTCTGCGTTTGCATCAGAAGCACCTGATTTTCCTCTTGCACCTGTATATTTATTTAGGCTTATACCTTTTCCTATGAATCCTGCATTATTTTTATCTGAAACAGAACTATATATAGGATCAAATCCTGCATCAACATCAGAAGATAACATTTTAGAGAAACAGAATACTCTATCTAATAAATTTGGTCTATTAACACCTAATTTATTTAATATTTCTGATATGAAGAAATCAAACATATGTGATTCCATACCTGTATTTCCCATACTTCCAATTTCTTCTTTGTCTGATAAGATACATACAGCTGTATTTTTTACATTATCTAATTCCATCATTGCTTCAAATGATGTATAAGCACAAACCTTGTCATCTTGTCCATATGCTGCAACCATACTTTCATCAAATCCCAAACTTCTAGCTCTAAAACTTGGTACTAATTCTATTTCTGAACTTGTAAAATCAACTTCTTTAATACCATATTTTTGATTTAAAATATTTAAAATATTTAATTTTACTTGTTCACTAACACCTTTTTCTTCATATGGAATGCTTCCAATTAAAAGTTGTAAATCTTCTCCATTAATACCGTTTTTTAATTTCTTTTCCATTTGTTCTTGAGCTAAATGAGGTAGTAAATCAGTTATAGTAAATATTGGGTCATTTTCATTTTCTCCAATATTTATTTCTATCTTTTCTCCATTAGTTTTTACAATTACTCCATGCATACTTAATGGGATTGTTGTCCATTGATATTTTTTAATGCCTCCATAATAGTGCGTTTTAAAATAAGCTAAACCTGTATCTTCATATAAAGGATTTGGTTTTAAATCTAATCTTGGAGAATCAACATGAGAACCTATTATATGCAATCCATTTTCTATAGGTTCTTCTCCTATTATTGCTAAATACATACTTTTTTCTCTATTAACAAAGTATATTTTATCTCCAGGTTTTAATGATTCAAATTCAATAATATCTCTATAACCATTTTCATCTGCTATTTTTCTTGCATTTTTTATAAACTCTCTTTCCGTTTTAGATACATTTAAGAAATCCATATATCTTTTTGAAAGCTTAAATATTTTCTCTTTTTCCTCTTCATTGACTGTTTTCCAGCCATCTTTCTTTTCTTTAAAAAGTTTTTCTTTTAAATTTTCTTCCATAAAAATCCTCCTTTGCTATTTTATGCTAGTATATCACTATTATTATTTTTTTTCTACCATTTTTATAATTTACTATTTTATTTTTTTTATTCCTTTTAAAAATTGATATTATCTCTTATTTTTAAGCTTTTAATATTAAATTTCTGATATTTGAATAATAATTTTATCATTATTCATAATAATTATAGAGGTGTATTATGAATTCTTTTTGGATAGATTCTTTAAATAAAAATTTGAATTATAATAAATTAAATAATGATATTGAAACTGATGTATGCATTATTGGTGGTGGCATTTTTGGTATTACCTGTGCATATTATTTATGCAAATTGGGATATAGAGTGACATTGTTAGAAAAATATAAAATTGGAGAAAAAGCAACAGGGCATTCAACAGCCAAAATAACTAGTCAACATGGTTTGTTTTATGATTATTTAATAAATTCATATGGAAAAAAATTTGCAAAAGATTATTTATTAGCTAATGAAGAAGCTATTGATAATATAAAAAATATTATTGATAATGAAAAAATATCTTGTGACTTTGAATTTCAAAATAACTATATATATACAACAAAAAAAGAGGAATTGTCTAGTATAAAAAAAGAAATTTCTGCAGTTGAATCTTTAGGTTTTCAAAATTGTGAATTTGTTACAAAAACTGGTCTTCCATTTAAAATAGAAGGAGCTATATGTTTTAAAAATCAAGCTCAATTCAATCCTTTAAAATATATAGCGGACTTATGTAAAAGCATAACTTCTAATGACGGAAACATTTTTACTAATACAACTGTTTTTGATGTTAGACAAGAAAACAATTATCATATAACCTATACTGATACTAATAAAGTTAAGTCCAAATATGTTATTATGGCTAATCACTATCCTTTTATTAATTTTCCAGGTTTCTACTTTACTAAAATGTATCAATCTACTTCTTATGTTATTGCTGTAGATACTAAAAAAACATTATTTAATGGTATGTATATAAATTATAAGAACCCTATTTTTTCTTATAGAACTGCCAACCTTAATGGAAGAAAAATATTATTAATAGCGGGTTGTGATCATAAAACTGGTCAACCAACCTGTTACAAAGATAGTTATGGTCTCTTGGAAGAAGAAGCTAAAAAATATTATCCAGATTGTGAAATACTTTGTAAATGGAATACTAGAGATTGTATTTCCTTGGACAAAATTCCCTATGTTGGTCAGTATTCTAATTTAATGCCTAATATGTTTGTAGGTACTGGATTTAAAAAATGGGGATTTACCACTTCTAATGTTGCAGCTAACATTATTGTTGATACAATTTCTAATAAATCAAATCAATATAAATATTTATTTGACTCAACTAGATTAAAACCTTTAAAAAATATTGATGAAATGAAAAATATTATTGTACAATCTACTAATTCATTATTTATAGATAAATTAAAAAAATCAAAAGTTCACTTTAATGAAATAGAAAATAACTCAGGTGCAATAATAGAAGTTAATAATGAAAAAGTAGGTATTTATAAAAGCACTGATGGGAAAATTTATGCTGTTAAACCTATCTGTACACACTTAGGCTGTTTACTTTCATGGAATGATGTTGATAAAACTTGGGAC
>CAKPRW010000038.1 GCA_934183045.1 uncultured Clostridia bacterium | reverse complement strand
CTCATAATGTGAGTTGGCTTTATGTTAGACAGTTTAAAGTGTCCAAAGTAGGGAATAATTCTTGTGTTTAACATTCCTTTATATCTTTCATAAGTTTTTGGAGCCAATTCTTTTGAACCGTAATTTTTAGACCATAAAACTGTAAATTCTTTAAAAGTCATTGAAGAGTTTTGTAAAACAATACCGTTTTCAATTTCATAAACAAAATTTACAAGTTCTTTATCTGCCTCACGTCTACTATTTGCTTTGATGCTTTTTGTGTACTTAATCCTATTGCCATAACTGTCAAAGCCATGTGATACAATTAATCTCCATGAGTGCTTGCCTCTCTTTTCAAGATACCCTGCCATTACTTTTTTCACCTCCTTTCAAGTATAACTATGGCAAGGATTTTTATAATATTATTAATTATAATGAGATTTAATAATGTTAAACATCTCATTTAAACTCGAATATAAGTCCTTACCTTCAAAATGTTTTTTATAATTATTGTATTGATTAGTAAATTTAGAATTATCTAAAGGTAAAGAATTCCAGAAAATATTAAAAGTTGATGGATAAAGACCGACTGATGGATATAGTTCATTAGAAGGATATAAAGCATATGTTTGAAGAGTATATTTAAATATAGATAGGCTATGCTTTTTTACATTATTTGCATATCTAATACCACTTACTTTTTCACTTTCTAAACTATTGAAATTAGTTGAAGTCTTTAAACAAATTTCAAACCAAGTCAGTATATCACATAAACATTCTTTCAATTCTATAGAATCTACTGAATTGTCTTTTTTATATTTATTATATAAATTATTAAAGTTATTAATTTTCTTTTCTAATATTAATATATCTTCATTCATAGTTAATCTCCTATACTAGTATTTCCTTCTAGTTTCTTCAATCCATTGTTTAAACTGTTCCTCAGTTTTTAAGCCATTTTTTATATCTTGTTTAAATTTATTAGCTTCTTCTTTCCACTTTTCATATTTTTCTAAATATATTGGAATATCAGGATTTCTATTTGCTAACATTTTTTTTGCAGATAAAGTTTTTCTGTATAAGGCAGTTACTTCATCTTTTTTTAATTTATCATTGTAAGTTATCATTGCTCCAATTTCTTGGCATGTTTTACCGTGTTCATATATATTATTGCAATATAATGTATTCTTCTTTGAAGAAGGAATAAAGTATTTACCACAATTTTTACATACATATATTGGTGTATCATGTTTTATTAATTCTAAAAGAGTTATTAAACATGCAGTTTCAATTGTATGGCAGTTAAAGGACAAAGATGAAAAAATATCATTATCATATTTTCTAGAATCATTTTTTAACTTTTGAGCAATATTTTTTGCATTTTCTTCAAAACTACTTTTTGCATGACATAGCGAAGAAGGAGTCATATTTCTTAGTGGTTCTATATCGTACGAAAGAGTAATAAATTCACTTAATTCTAAATATAAATCAATATAATCATCATCTGCATGTTTATAGATATAAAATCTATCAGCAATAGAAAAATCGTTTAAATAATCTAAATTTGATAGGTTATTTATAAAGTTAATTAATTTTTTAAATTTAGATTGATAATATATTAAAATTTTTTGACGTTTTTTAAAATATTTCTCGCATACTGAAAGAAAATCTTTTGGTTTTAAGAAAATATTTTTTCTGTCATTAGTAATATTTAAATTGATATATTTATTAAATGGGTTGCTAGGTCCTTTGTTAACATCATAAAAGTCTATTCCTGGTATTCCATATTCACGTACAAACTCTACAAAGCAATTAAAATCAGTAAAATCATAATTTACAAATTTTAATAAAAGTGTTCCTAATTCATTTATTTCATCAACAAAGTCACATTTATATAATTTACAAAGACTATTATAATAGTTAGAAAGATATTTTTTATATTCTTTTTTTGTTTTAAATTCATCTTTTTCTCTGAGTATTGTATATGTGTCATTATCTTTATTATATGATGCATATACAATAGAAAAAGAATTTCTTGTAAAAATTTCTTTGTTGTTTGAGATACTCAATTTCATATAATAAATTGTAGAAACAATATCAAACTTCATATAAACCTCCTTGTTAACAACTACAAAAATGCAATAAAAGTTGCTAATTTATATCATATATTAATTTTACATATTGACTTCTGCAAAATTAACAATTAGAATACAAACAACAAGCTTGTTAACAAAATTATACATAGTTAAATAAAAAAAGTCAATACAAAACTTTAAATTTATTTAACTAATGTGAATAGGAGGTGGTAATTATGGCAGTAGATAAAATACATAGAACAACTCTAACTGCAAAAGAAGCAGCAGAATATTTAGGAATATCATATTGGCTAATAACTCAATTAGTTAGAAGAAAACAAATTCCTTGTTCTAGAGTTGGAAAGAGAATTTTATTTAGAGAAGAAGCTTTAGACATTTATTTAAGTAAAAAAGAAAATGATTCATTATTAGAATCTAATTAGAAAGAAGGGAGGTTATGGGACAAGTTGGATGGATAAAAATAAGCACAGATATATTCTCTAATAGAAAAATTAAAATCCTACTAAAAGAAAAGGACGGGGACACCTATTTTAGATTATGGATTCAAATTCTAACTATTGCTGGAGAATGTAACAGAAATGGTGGACTATATATTAGTGATAATGTACCATTTAAAATTGAAGATTTTACGAACATTATCGGAAAATCTTCCAAAACTTTTACGAAAGTTTTCAGAAAATTTATCGATTTAGGTATGCTGATTTATAAAGATAATACATACTTTGTGAAAAATTGGAACAAGTATCAAAGTATTGAAAAACTAAACAAAATTGCAAAATTAAATAAAGTAATTGAAGAATCTAAAAATGAAAAAAGTTTTTATAATTCTACACAAGAAAAGATAAGAAAAGAAGAGAATAGAAAGGAGACAAGAATAGATGAATCAAATTTTGAAACCCTCGATTGATAAAAATGATTATATTGAGTGTGAATACTGCAAAAACAAACTATATAGAAAAACAATAGAATGGCAGTTATATGGTGACAAAAAAGTTTTAACACTAGATTATGAAAGATGTAATTGTAAAGAATCCGAGGTTTATTGGAATGAATATGATCTTAAAAAGTTAAAGATGTTAGAAGAAGAAAGAAAACTAGAGTTAATGCAAGAATTTGCACAAAAAGTGGACAAGATAATAAAAAACAGTAAGATGAGTAAAAGAAATTTAAATTATAAATTTGAAAACTTTGAAGTCAATTCAAATAACAAAAAAGTATATCAAAGTTTAAAAGAGTATAGTGAGAAATTAGTAAATTTAAAAGAAAGAAAAGGATTAATTTTGGTAGGAAATAATGGGGTTGGAAAAACACATTTAGCCTGTAGTATTGCAAATGAATTAATAAAAAATGGAATACCAATCATATATGGAACCTTAATTAATTTATTAGCAGAATTGAAAAATTCATATGATTCAGATAATAATATTTCTGAAAGGGAAATTATAAAATTATATGAAAAAGTTAATTTGTTAATCATAGATGATTTAGGAAAAGAAAAGCCGAGTGAATGGGGGTTAGAAAAATTATTTACTATAATAAATAGCAGATATGAAAATAATTTACCAGTAATTATAACAACAAATTATAATCAAAATTCTTTAGCTGAAAGATTAAGTTTAAATGGCGAAATAGAAACAGCAAAATCCATTATTTCGAGATTATATGAGATGTGCTACTTAGTTAAAATTAATGATATAGATCATAGAATTAAAAAGAAAAAAGTTAGTAATTGCGCTAACAATTGCTAACTAAAAATGTTACTTTTTTAAATATTTTCTATAAAAATTATAATGTATTTTTGCAAAAAAGTAAATAAAAATTTACAAAAAAATTAGGACAAGTAGGTATAAAAATTTAAACTAAATTGTCCTAATTTTTTAAAATAAAATAACAAAAATAGTTTAAAAAATATCCCTCGGAGAGCAAAAAGGGTATTAGGGCCATTTTGCCCTAAACAGCAAAAAGGGTGTCAAAACACCACGCTGGCGAATATTGGGCACTAAAAAATGCCGCCTATATTCGAGCAATTAAAATGCTCTTGATCTTCTGAAAATAGCTTTTACTTTTTTAGAAAATATAAGATTAAAGTAGGATGATGTTTATGAGAATATTGATGGATGAATTAAATAACTACTTTTTACCTTATTGCAAAATATTGGATAGATTTAAAAGATTAAATATTAAAACTAAATATGGTGAGGAAATAACACATAAAGATTTAAGAAAAGCAGTATCTGTAATGTTAAAAAAAATATCAACATGTAAGTAGAGAAGTGAGAAAATTTTAAGTAGGAGATATTACGTTATTATAGAAGGCTATTTGTGGCTAATTGATGTATATTTTAAACGGAAAGAAACAAATAGATGCTGATATAGAATTTTTCAAAAAGAGAATAAAGCTATATGAAGATTTTTTAAAAGTTGATTCTAAAACATTATGGAATAAAGATATAAGTTTTTTAAAATTTGGAAGATTATTTTCATAGAAAGAAAGATACGATACATAGAGCAATTATAAAAATGATTAAAGAGAATTCAGAGAAAATATTTAAATACAATACTAATGAGGGAATAGTAGTTACAAAAGAAGGACTAGAATATTTATGCAAAAATTACTTCAAGCAAAAATATTTGGAATTATTGGAAAAGTACAAAAAACTTATATTAGAGATGAAGCAATTTATGAAAGAGTAACTAATTACAAAATAAAGGGAGCGAAATAGATTAATAATAACTATTGTGAAAGTAATAGAGAAATACAAAGTATAGTTAAGAATATAAAACATATTTGTAAGTTTGCTACTCAAATTTCAGAATTAAATAGAGAAGAACTATCCCGTTTAATAAAAACTATATACAAGATGCAAATTACAATACGAGATTTAATTACTAAAAAATTTGATTTTGAAATGTGGCAAGAGATAAATCGTAATAAAACTAAATAAAATAGATAAGAGGACTATTTTTTAAATAAATAGTCCTCGGATTCATCGAATATTAAAACAATTATCTAGCAAAATATTATTACAAATATATTAAATTTATTTTACATTTTTGTAACAGATATTGCTTGGATATAGTAATTATGATATATAAACTATAAACTAATAGTTTATAGTTTATATAAGAAAGGTTATACAAATGAGTAAATTTAAAACTTTTTTAAATAAAAAACTAAAAAACAAAAAAATAAGTCAAAACAAATTTGCAAGAATGATTGATGTTACTCCGACATATGTAAATAAAATGATAAAAGGTATGAGTGGACCACCAGATAGAGAGTTACAAATAAAAATTGCAAATAGTTTGGAAATAGAAGGAGAAGAAAGAAATAAATTCTTTAACAATCTAGCAAAAGAAAAGAATGATATTCCATCAGATATATATAATGAAATTTTTAATAACAAAAATAGTTGGAATAGAATAAGAGAAATATTAAAAAAGGAGAAGATAATAAAATGAAAAATAAAATTGATGTATTGTGGGATGATAATCCAATTGATGTAACAGCTGAAGCAAATTTCATATGGTCAATAGCTAATAAATTAAGAGGTTCATATATGCCAGATAAGTATGGAGATGTAATTATACCTATGACAATAATAAGAAGATTTGAATGTGCATTAGAAGGAACAAAAGATAAGGTAGTTAAAATTTTTGAATCAAATGCGAATACACCAGAAAAATCATTAAAAAAGCAAGCAGGATTTCAATTTTATAATACAAGTAAATATACACTAAAAGAATTATGTAATGACTCAGATAATATAGCTGAAAATTTCAAGGCTTATATAAATGGTTTTTCCTCTAATGTTCAAGATATAATGAAAGAATTAGAGATTAATAATCATATAAATAAAATGAACAAAGATGGATGCTTGTATTCAGTAGTAAAAGCTTTTTCTGAACTTGATTTAAATCCCAAAACATATGATTCAATTAAAATGGGATACATTTTTGAAAATTTGATAGGAAGATTTTATCAAAATGTGGATGCAGGGCAATTTTATACTGGCAGAGATATAATAAAAACATTAGTATCAATTTTAATATCAGAAGGATGTGATGATATTTTTGACGATCATAAGGTAATTACTGTATGTGATCAAGCATGTGGGACAGGAGGAATGCTTTCTACAACATATTCATATCTAAAGCATTATAATCCAACATGCGATGTTAGATTATTTGGACAGGAATTTATGGGACAATCATATGCTGTAGGATTAGCAGAAATGTTAATAAAAGGTCAAAATGCAGACAATTTTAAGCATGCTGACACATTTAAGGAAGATTGTTTTAAAACCGTAAAAATGAGGTTTGTTATAGAAAATCCTCCATTTGGAACACCATGGGCTGGAAAAGATGCAAAAGTTGGACAAGAAGAAAGTGTAAGAAAGGAATATGAAAAGGAAAGTAAAGGAAGATGGGGAGCAGGATTACCATCGGGAAGTGATTCTCAATTGATTTTTTTGCAATCAGCAATTAATAAAATGGATCCCCAAAATGGAAGGGCTGCAATAATAGAAAATGGATCTCCTTTATTTACAGGAGGAACTGCTTCAGGCGAATCACAGATTAGAAAATGGATATTAGAAAATGATTATGTAGAAGCAATTATAGCATTACCAAGTGATTTATTTTACAATACAGGAATTCAAACTTATGCATGGATATTGTCTATGAACAAGAGAAAGGAACGTAAAGGAAAAATTCAATTAATTGATGCATCTAATATATATCATAAATTAAGGAAACCATTAGGAAATAAGAAAAATGAACTATCACCTAATGATAGAAAAAGGATAACAGAACTTTATACAGAATTTAAAGAAAATGAGAATTCAAAAATATATAATAACGAAGAATTTATTTATAAAGAATATAGTGTTATGCAACCTTTGCAAAGAAGTTATTCTATTACTGAAGAAAGTATACAATCAATGATACAATCAGGAACGTTGAAGAATTTATGGGATGATACTTTTGTGGCAAAACTTGAAGAGCTTGGCACAACAATATCTGATAAAGATAAGAAGAAATTGAATGGTTATTATAAAAGTAAACTAACTTATGATAATATTTTAGATACTTTAAGTAAATCTGTTAGTAAGAAAAAATGGATGTCAATAGACGAATTTATGCCAGAACTTACTAAAATAATAGGTGGGATAGACATAAATAAAAGTATGATTCAAAAAATTGCTAATGGATTATCTGTTATGGATAAAAATGCAGTTATTCAAAGAGACAAAGAAGGAAATATAATTTATGATAAAGATACAAAAGATATAGAACTTGTAAAATTTGAAGAAAATATAGAAATATATATGGAAAGAGAAGTTCTTCCATATGTTCCTGACGCAAAAGCATTTTTTGAAGAGAACCTAGTAGGTAAACATCCTGTTATTAAAACAGGTGCAGAAATTCCGTTTACTAGATATTTCTATAAATATATAGAGGAAACGAATTCAGAAGAATTAAAAAGGAGATTTAATGAACTAGAAGAGGTTGTAAATACTAGAATTACTAAAATATTTGGAGGTACAGAAAGTGCTAAAAAAGAAAGAAAATGATATAAGTTGGATTGGAGATATTCCAGATAAATGGAAAATAAAAAAAATTAAATATTCATTAATTCAAAGAACTGAAAATAATAATCCAATAAGAACTAAAAATATATTGTCACTGACTGCAAGACAAGGTGTAATTCCATTATCTGAAAAAGAATGTGGAGGAAATAAGCCAAAAGAAGATTATTCTGCATACAGACTTGCATATCCTGGAGATATAGTAATGAATAGTATGAATGTTATATCTGGTTCTGTAGGATTATCGAAATATTTTGGTTGTGTAAGTCCAGTTTATTATATGTTAAGACCAAAAGATGAAAAAGATGATGTGAGATTCTATAATTATATTTTTCAAACAACAGCATTTCAAAAAAGTCTTTTAGGACTAGGAAATGGTATTATGATGAAAGAATCAGGAAATGGTAAGTTGAATACTATTAGGATGAGAATTCCTATTGATAAGCTTGGAAATATTTATATTCCTATTGCTGATTATAAAGAACAAAAAAATATTTCAGATTTTTTAGATAATAAATGTGAAGAGATAGATGCATTATTACATGATATTCAAAGTGAAATAGATATATTAGAAGAATATAAAAAAGCTCTTATTATAAAAGCTGTTACGAAAGGAATTGATTCTAAATATAAAATGAAAGAATCTGGAGTGTCTTATATCGGAAAGATGAACGAAAAATGGAAACTTACTAGATTAGGATATATATGCACGAAATTAATAAGAAGTTTTGATTCTAGTGATATTGCTTTAATTTGTACTAATAAAGGAAAAGTAAGTGAAAGAGGAGATAATGTTATTGGGTTGATGTCAAGTGATGATAATGCAATGCAAGGTATTAAGGAAGGTGATATTGCAATACATGGTATGGATACATGGCATGGAGCAATAGCTTTATCAAAATACAAAGGAAAAATTACAAGGGTAGTTCATGTATGTGACAGTAACGAAGATAAAAGATTTATAGTATATTACTTACAATCACTGGCATTCAGAGGTGTATACAAATTGATAAGCAATGGTGTAAGAGAAAATACTAGTGACTTTAGAAGTTGGGATAAAACAAAAAAAATTTATGTTACTTTGCCAAATCTAGAAGAACAAAAAAGAATATGTGATTATCTTGATTATGAATGTATGAATTTAGAAAAAATCATATCTATTAAAAATAAGCAGATTGTTACATTAGAAAAATATAAGAAATCACTAATATATGAATATGTGACAGGGAAAAGGAGGGTACAATAAATGAATAAAATATTATCTGAAAAAGAATATCAACAGTATATAATGGATTATTTAGAAAATAACAATGGATATGTAATTAGAGACAAATCCAATTTTGATAGGTACTTTGCAATGGATAAGCAATTACTATTTAAATTTTTAAATGATACACAACCAGATGAAATGAGAGCTTTAAAGAAAATATATAAAACAGAACTAGAAGAGACAATAGTTAATTATATCAATAATAAGATAATGGAGACATCATTAGTTGAAGTTTTAAAAAGTGACAATCTTGAAATATCGAATATAAAGATAAAGCTTATGTATTCTAAACCTGCTACAACTTTTAATAAAGAATTAGTTGAAAAATATAATAAAAATGTCTTTTCTATTATGGAAGAGGTTTGGGCAAATAACGATGAAAGAATTGATTTGGTAATATTTTTAAATGGATTAGCAATAATATCATTTGAATTAAAATGTAATCTAGCAGGACAATCATATGAAGATGCAATTGAACAATATAGGACACAACGTGATCCGAAATCTAGATTATTTTTGTTTAAAGCAGGATGTTTTGTGAATTTTGCAATGGATTTGGAAGAAGTGCATATGACAACAAAACTTAACAAAGAAAAAACTTTCTTCTTACCATTTAATAAAGGAAAAGGCGAAGGAATTAATTCTGGAAACGGAAATCCGTTAAGTAAAGAAGGATTCGGAGTATCTTATATGTGGGAAGATATTTTGAAAAAAGATACGATACTAGATTTAATAAACAAATTTGTCTTTGTAGAAAGACTAGAAAAAGAAGATTCCATAACAGGAAAAAAGAAAAAAAGTGAAAATATAATCTTTCCTAGATATCATCAACTAGATTGTATTAGAAAAGTTATAGATGATGTAAAAGAAAATCATACAAATAATAATTATTTGATACAACATAGTGCAGGATCTGGTAAAACATATACAATTGCATGGCTTGCACACAGATTAGCTTCGCAACATGATAACGAAGATAAAATTATTTATGATAATATAATAATAGTAACCGATAAAATCGTGGTAGATAGGCAATTACAGAAAGCAGTTTCATCTATTGAACATAAATCAGGATTGATAAAAGTGATGAATGATAAATGCTCTTCGGCGGATTTGAAAATAGCCTTAGAGGGAAACACAAAAATTATTGCTACGACGATACAGAAATTTTTATATATAGCTGATATAGCACGAGGTTTAAAAGATAAAAAATTTGCGGTTATTATTGATGAGGCACACTCATCCACTGCAGGAAAAGATATGGCAGCTGTAACAAAAACATTAAGCGCTGAGGAAGATTCAGGAATTGATGTAGAAGATATAATAGCAAAAGAAATTGATTCAAATGGAAAACAATGTAATATATCGATGTTTGCATTTACTGCTACACCAAAACCAACAACTTTACAGTTATTTGGAAAAATAAATAAAAAAGGACAGCACCAAGCATTTCACCTTTATTCCATGAAACAAGCTATTGAAGAAGGATTTATATTAGATGTATTACAACATTTTATACCATATCAAACATATTATACTATAAACAAGGAAATAGAAGAAGATCCAAAATATAAAACAAAAGTAGCTAAGAGGAAAATTGCACGTTTTGCTATGTTACATGAGACTAATATTAATCAGAGAATAGAGATAATAATTGAGCATTTTAGAAATAATGTGATGTATGAATTAGATGGACAAGCAAAAGCAATGGTAATAACTGGATCAAGAACAGAAGCTATTAAATATTATAATGCATTTTGGAAATATGTTATCAGAAAAGGATATAAGGATATTAAACCATTAGTTGCATTTTCTGGAAAAGTAACAGATAAACAATTAGGGATAGAAGGAGATAAAGAATATAGTGAAGCGTCAATTAATGGATTTAGTGAGGATAAAACTCCAGCAAAATTTGATACAGACAATTATCAAGTATTATTAGTTGCTAATAAATATCAAACAGGTTTTGATCAACCTAAATTGTGTGCTTTGTATGTTCTGAAAAAGTTGAGTGGAGTAAATGCTGTTCAAACATTCTCTAGATTAAATAGAATTTGCCCTCCATATGATAAACCTACATTTATTTTAGATTTTGTCAACACAATAGAAGATGTAGAAAAATCATTTGAACCATATTATACAACTACACTATTATGTAATTCAACAACACCAGAATACGTTTATGAACTCGAAAATAAAGTTGATAGTTATTATTTGTTTAGTGAAAATGATATAGATGAAACGAATCGATTATTTTACAATGATAAGATGAGTGCTGATAAAAGAGAAAATAATATAGTTTATTATTTATCTAGAACGAAGAAAAAATTCGAGGAATTAAATGATAAGGAAAAGGAAGAGTCAAATTTAGCATTAAAGAAATTTGTACGATATTATGAATTTTTAATACAGGTAACATCTTTTAACGATATAGAACTACATAAGAAATATAATTATATAGTATGGTTATTACCATATTTAAAAATTGGACATTCAGGACAAGGATTTGATTTAAAAGGAAAAATACAAGCATCAAATTTTTTTCAAAAGAAAGGAAAAGAGGAGATAAATGTAAGAATACATCCAGATCCTACAGTGAAATTACCAATTGTTGATACTTTTAACTTAACAGAAGATGAAGAAAAGAGGTTATCAGATATAATCAGTGAAGTAAATAGTAAAACAGGGAAATCATTTGATAATGATGTTGCAGTAAAAGCAGCATTACAAATAAAGGATCTAATGATGAAAAATGAAGATTTAAAAGCTAGCGCAAGAAATAATACTGTTAAAGATTTTGAGTTTGCATACTTTGATAATATTGATGATGCACTTATAGATGGTAGAAGCCAAAATCAAGAGTTTTTTGATTTACTATTGAAAAATGAAAAGATTAGAAATGATATTCTAGGAATATTTTTAAATGAAATATATAAAAGCTTGAGAAATGAAGAAATGCAAGGACTTAATTATGATATAGAAAGTGATAAAACATTAGATGGTAAAGTAGCAGAAGATAGTGAAAATTATAAGTATGAATAATATAGTTGAAAAGGGTAAATATAAAATATTTGCCCTTTTTGTAATATTATGGTTAATATTGTATTATTTTACCAAATGTGCTATAGTATATGCTATAGGGGGAAAATACAATGAGATTTACAAGATATAAGATATGTAAGATGAGGGTTAGTTTAAACGAACCAAAAAGAATTGATAAATTAAATGAAGAAATAGAGTTTAGAAATTTAAACGTCTCAAAAAAGATGGAAGATTCAATAGGAGAATTTGCAATATCACAATGCATACATGAGGACAATATAATTGTTGGAAATTTATCACAAACATATGGAATTGATTTGATTAAATTTTCTGATAATTCTAAGGAAGAGATTCCAATTGATGAGGATAAAGCAAATGATAATAGAACATATTTTTTTATAAATTGCAAAGAAGCAAGTGTATATATCCAGAATAGAAGATATACACCAAGAGAATTAAATCCCAACTTAGCATTTAAGAGAATTGAAAAACTTCTTGACAAAAATCTTAGCCATGATGTCTTAGAAACTATTATACTACAAAAAGAAAATATTAATTATGAAATAGAAGAGCTGCAAGAATATTTTAGACAATCATGCGTTAAATCAGTTGAGTTTAATAATATTTCTAATATGAAACTTGAAATAGGAACAAAATTGCATAATCCAAGGATAGATTTAGATGATGCAGCAGTTGAAAGCTGGAATACTTATTCTAGTGACAATGTAGAATCAGTTAAGATTAAGGCAAAAAAGGATAAGAGTATTGCTAAAAATCCAATTGCTAATATAGGCTTTAAATTAGCTGAACAAAATAAAACAGAATATGACAAAATAATAAAGAATATAGAAATAGAAGAAGATGGACAAAAGGAACAATTAAAACCAAAAGGAAATGAATATTTAATTGTTAATGTATCAGATAAAGATAAAAATGTTAGAGAGGCACTTGACAAGATTTTAGTGTTTTTAAAGAAAAGAAAATTATAGGAGAGTAAATAAATATGGATATAAAATTAATTGAGATATTAGATAATCCAAAAAATATAAAAAATGCTACAACTATTAGGACAGACTACAAAACTTTCAAAGAAAATGAAATATTTATTCAAAAAAAGCTAGGGAGTAATGCTAAAGGTTTTTTTATTGAAAAAAGTGCGTATATAATATTTGAAGAAAATCCTAATATTTTGCTAATAATAAATAAAGATAGTTTTAATAGAGAAGATTTTTATTTGAAAAATATTAATATTAAAATTGAAGGAAAAAGTAATAGAAGAATTAATAACTTTTATACTATGTTAAAAAATGATTTGAGTTCCTATAAATTTCAATTATTGCTTTTAATATTTATATATATAATTGTTTTTTGTACGAGTAAATCTATAATAGGATTGGAAAATTTAAATGAAACATTTGTTGATATAACTAGTATTTTCATAGGTATGTTATTTGTTTTTGCAACTATGTTCTACAAAAGAGATGAACTTGATGAAGCAATAAAAAATGGGAAAGTACAGGAAATTTTTATAACAGATAAATATATATTCATATTAGCTATGATATCGCTAGTTTTAGTGATAATATCTAATGGAATACTAAAATATGGCGTATCTAATAATAGTATTAAAGAATTTAAAGATTTTGTAAAACAAAATTACTATTATATATATTGGCTTATAAAATATGGTGTATCTCAATTATTAACAGGTATATCTATTATATTTAATTATATTTGTTTTAAATCCATAGTTGATTATTATTTAACTAAGATAAAATCAAAGGCGATAAATCGACACATTAAAGATATAAGAGAAAAAATTATTAAAGGTAATTAACTTTATAGATATAAATTCTAAATTAGAAAAAAATAAGTAAAACTTTATAAGAACTTTCTTTCTTGGAAATAATATGATATAATATTATTATAGCAAAAAGGAGAGTTTTTATTATGTTAGGGAAAAAAATAAAAATATATAGAGAAAATAAAAATATGACTCAAAGTGAAATTGCTGATATATTAGGTGTCAAAGCAGCAACAATTTCAAAATATGAAGCTGGAACTTTAGAGCCTAATATTGAATCATTAAAAAAATTAGCTGAATTGTTTGAGATATCAGTTGATGAATTAATTAAAGAAGATGATTT
>CAKPRW010000037.1 GCA_934183045.1 uncultured Clostridia bacterium | reverse complement strand
CATAACTAACATGATATTTATGCTCACCTTTTTTTTGCATAGTTTTTTCGATTTCTTCTTTAACAATATCTTTGTCTCTTTCTTCTTTAGCATCTATATTTAGCCAATCTTCAACATATCTCTTTAGAAAATCTACCGCCTTTTCACACATTTGTAAATTGTCTTTTAGAAACTTCTCTGATTGTGTATATTTATAATGTTCATAAACACCATATACAACACTTGCTGTTTCATCAATTTGATATCCCCAGCATGGGGCTAATTTTCCATCTGTAAAAAATCTTTGTTCCCACATTCCATTTTTACTTTGTGTCTTTTTACAAAATACTTTATAAAATTTTTCAGTTTCTTTTTCCATTTTTAATATATCTAATGCCTTTGTAATAAATACAGCATCTCTTGTCCAACAATAAGCATATCTTCCACAATTAGTAAAGTTTTCATCAACCTCTGGAGAAGCAATTATCCCTCCTGTTTCCGAATTTTGTAATAACGGAAATAATAATATACTTCTTTTATAAATTTCATATATTTTTTCTTCATAACTATTTTTGCTATCTTTCAAATTCAATCCATTATGATCTTTTACATATTTTCTCCAATATACTTTTGCGTTATTATATTCCTTTGCTAAATCAATCTTTTTTATTCTTTCTACTTCATTTTCAATTTGAGATATATTTTTATTTTCATCCACTAAGATACAAATTTCCAAAGTTTTCTTTTCGCCAGGTTTTATATTTCCTATTTCATAGCAAATACTTGAATCATTTGACATTCCAATATAATCTTTATCGTAAATCTCTCCTCTTTTTATTGTGTCTTTACTACCATTAATTTGATGACTAGCTATTTTACTACCTTTTGCAAATGTAGAAACAACAAAATCATGTGCATATTGCATCATTCCATTATCTAAAATCCTACAACTAACAAAGTTATTAGTATCAGACAAAAGTTCAGAATGAATATAAAAATTAGTATTCAAGTCTATTTTTGCTTCGTTAAAAAATACATATCTCCTTACCAAAACATTTTCTTTAATAAGAAAATAATCTGTTTGCAACACTTTTAAATTAAAATACGTATTTGTAATCTCAGTATTCAAAATATTTGTATCAGTATCATAATATTGCTTATAAACATTATTAATATCATCATGCAAATAAATCAAATCAGAATCGTTAATCTTAACACCTGTATGCCAAAAATTAACATATTGCCTACTATCCCTACTTGGGAAATACAACCTTTGCAACTCACCCTTTCCAGTAAAAGTAGCTAACATCTTATCATTTCCAATTATAGCTTCATTTAAATATTTACTTTCCATCTTACTCTCCTATAAAACCTGTCAAATTTGCCAAAAGGGCCGGGCCTTTTTGGCAAACCGATCAAGGGGCGCGTCCCCTTTATCCTTCTATGACATTTATTATTTGTTTTTCTAATTCTTTCATTTTTTCGTTTATTCTAAATATGTCTTCATCTTTCAAGTTTTTGTCGTTTAAGTCTTGTCTTACGTATTCGTCCATATCTTTCATTTCTGCTTTTAGTTTTTCTAATCTGTCTATCATTTCATTTTTTAGTGTATTTTTTATTTTTCTTTCTATTTTATGTGTCATTTCTATTTGTTCGTTTAGTTCGTATGTTTCACCAAATTCTGGTATTGTTACTCCTATTCCTGTTTCTTGTTCTATTTTTTCTTCTAGTACGTCTTGAGATTCTGGCTCTCCGTGTACTAAGAATATGTGTTTTGGTTTTTTTATAAATGAATATATAAAGTTCATTAGTCCTTCTTGATCTGCATGTCCTGAATATCCTTCTATATATTCAATTCTTGCATTTACAGCAATTTCTTCTCCAAATATTTTTACTTTTTTTGCTCCATTTACTATGCTATACCCTAATGTTCCTGGCGCTTGATATCCTACAAATAGCACTGTTGAATTAGGATTCCATAGATTGTGTTTTAAATGATGTTTGATTCTTCCAACTTCACACATTCCACTTGCTGATATTATGATACTTGGAGTATTATCTTCATTTAATGCTTTTGATTCATCAGCAGTTCTTGTAAATTGTAAACCTGGAAATTCTAATGGATTATCTCCGCTAGCTATTTGTTTTTGTGTTTCTTCATCAAATAGTTCCATATTTTCTTTAAAAACTTCTGTTGCTGAAATAGCAAGAGGACTATCTACATAAACTGCAGCTTTCATTAAAGTTTTGTATTTTCTTTTAAATTCTTCATCGTCTATAATATCTTTTAATTTATTAATTTCATATAATATTTCTTGTGTTCTTCCAACAGCAAATGATGGTATTACAACTGTTCCACCATTATCTAATGTTTCAGAAACGATATCCAAAAACATCTGGGCCTTTTCTTGATTTTTCAAATGTAATCTACTACCATATGTTGATTCCATTACTAAATAATCTGTATCTTCAATCATTGTTGGTTCACTTAATAGTGGAATATCATTATTTCCAATATCCCCTGTAAATACAGTTTTCACTTCTTTTCCGTCTTCATTTACCCACACTTCAATAATACTAGATCCTAACATATGACCAGCATCATTAAATCTAGCATGTATTTCTGGAGTTATTTCGATAATTTCATCATAATTCACTGGCTCAAATATTTCCAAACATCTCACTGCATCTTCAGCTGTATATAATGGTTCTATTTCTTTTTCGCCTTTTCTAACTCTTTTTCTATTTTTCCACTCGTTTTCCATTTCTTGAATATGTCCACTGTCTGGTAACATCAAAGTACATAAATCACATGTTGCTTTATGTGCATATATTTTATTCTTATAGCCTTCCTTATACAATTTTGGAATTCTTCCTGAATGATCTATATGTGCATGTGTTAATAACATAAAATCTATGTCATTTACATCAAAAGCAAATTCTTCTGAATTTTCCATTTCTAGTTCTGCTTTTCCTTGCCACATTCCACAATCCACTAAAAATTTTTTACCTGCAGCTTCAACTAAAAAGTTTGATCCTGTAACTGTTCTTGTTGCTCCTAAAAAAGTTATTTTCATATTTAACCTCCTATAAGAAAATTTTTACTTTTTTGTTTAATCTTATTTCTAAATCCTTTTTATTTATGTTTTCACTATTTGCAATTATAGTTTTTTCTTCAAAAACATTGTCATCAAATAGTTGAACAAAAAAATCTTCTTTTTCTTTCGTAACTTTTATTGATAACTCTTCTAAATTTATTATCCTTATATTGAAAATATTTTTAAGCATTTGATAATTCACTTCTTCATCTTTTGCGAATACGTTTATAGCTTTTATTTCGCCTGCTTTTTGAATTAAGATTCTTTTTATTTGTTCTATTCTTTTTTGTAATTGTTTTATCTCATAGATGTTTCTTTCATCATCATATGGAATCATACAATAATATCTAAATTCATAAATCATTTTTATAATCTCTTGTTTTGTTTGAACTCTTTCTAATTTTGTATAATAACATCTTAAAAATTCTTTCTGAATTTCAATTATTAACTTATCAATTTCTTTATCTATATTTCCTTCATCTAACAATATAAGATATTTCTCTTTTTCCTCTAGTTCTTTTCTATACTTTAAATATTTTTTAGGACTTAATACGTTATTCAATTCTTCTATTTTTTCTAAACATTCGCCTCTTTCATCCTCTAATATTTTTGATAGAATTCTAATGCTAAAAATCTTTTCTTCTAATGGTAAGTTTTCATTCCTTCTTACATATTCTTCTTGTAACATATTTTTATTATTAAGAGTTTCATCTATATATTTTATTTTTTTGGTTAATTCCATCTTTTCTTTTGTTATTTTTTCAACGAATTTTTTACTATCTTGTACCTTTTCTAATTTTTCTTCTACTTCATTTTTTATATTAATAATTTCTTCTCTTGCATTTTTATTGTATCTAACATCCATTAAAACAGACAATTGACTTAATGTATTAATTATTCCAGCCCCTTCTGTTTTACCATATTTTTTTATTAAATTTTTTCTCAATAATTCCATATAATCTATAATATATTCTTTGTTATAAATCCAATCATTTAGAAATTCATTTCCTAATAAGATCCTTAAATTTTGATATATTATATTATGTTGTATACTCTCCATTTCTTTTGGTATAGTTGTCCAAGAATATCCATTAAAATCTCTCATTGGTTCAACTTGATTTATACAATTTCCTACATTAATTAAATTTGATAATGTTTTGTTTATTAAGAAATAATCATCTTTTATAATTTTATCTTTCTTGCTTATCTTAGAAATACAATATAATAATTTCCTTTCAATAGGATAACAAATGATTTTTCTATTTTTTTTGTCTACTAAGAAAGTTTTATTTCCTAATATTCTACTATCTTCTGATTTTAATGATATAACTTTTATTTCTTCGCAATTATCTTCTATTTGTTTTAGAAACATTTTTATAAATTCATCTTTTGTTTCTACATCTTGTTTTACTTTTTCATAGTCTTTATAAGCTGTTTCAATTTTATATAAGATACTAAGGAGAATACTTTTTACATTTTCATCAAAGTTCTTTTTTTCTAGTATTTTTTCTAATTCATTATTATAATCTTTTTTAACTATCTTCTCTAAAAATTTATCACTTTTCTTTTGCAAATCTATTCTCCTTTCTTTAGTTTTCTATATACTTCCAATTAATATATTTTAGAAGTTTTATTTAATATTATTCGAAACATTAAACATATTTACTCAACATTTTTAAGTATTTTCACTACTTCCCATCTTCAATTCATTCAATCTTTCTGGTGTCATAAGTACCTCTCTTGGTTTACTTCCTTGATATCCTGAAATTACTCCTCTTTCTTCCATTTGATCTATGATTCTACCAGCCCTTGCATAGCCTACTTTAAATCTCCTTTGAATAAAAGACGTTGAAGCTTGTCCGAGTTTCCACAACCGTTTGTATTGCCTCCATTAAAAATGGATCAGTATCATCATCTTCATTTGATTGAGCTATTTCTTTGTCAGTTTTATTGCTATTTTCTATACTTTCTAATATATCTTCACTATAAGTTGCTGTTCCATTAGATTTTATGAAGTCTACTATTTTTTCTACTTCATCATCAGACACAAAAGCACCTTGCACTCTTGATGGTTTTGGAGCTCCCGAAGGGAAGAATAACATATCTCCTTTTCCAAGTAATTTCTCTGCTCCTACACTATCTAGTATAGTTCTTGAATCTACTTGTGATGAAACAGCAAATGCTATTCTTGATGGAACATTAGCTTTAATTAATCCTGTAATTACATCTACTGATGGTCTTTGAGTAGCAATTACTAAATGCATACCAGCAGCTCTTGCCTTTTGTGCCAAACGACATATTGCATCTTCAACATCATTTTTAGCCACCATCATTAAATCAGCTAACTCATCTATTATAATAACTATTTGTGGTAGTTTTCCTGCTTCATTTTCTTTTTCTATTGCTTTATTATATCCTTTTAGATCACGTACACCTTTACTTGCAAACTTATTATATCTATCATCCATTTCTTGAACAGCCCACGCTAAAGCCCCTGCTGCTTTTCTTGGATCTGTAACTACTGGAATTAGTAAATGTGGTATTCCATTATATACTGACAATTCAACAACTTTAGGATCTACCATAACAAATTTAACTTCGCTTGGTTTAGCATGATAAATAATACTTGTAATAATTGTATTAATACATACACTTTTTCCTGATCCAGTTGATCCAGCAATTAGAACATGTGGCATTTTTGCTATATCTGCTAATTGAATATTTCCAGCAACATCTTTTCCTAATGCAATTGTAAGTTTTGATTTATTATTTTCAAATTCACTACTATCTAAAACTTCTCTTAAATGTACAGCTTCTTTTTCTTTATTTGGCACTTCTATTCCTACCGCTTGTTTTCCTGGTATTGGTGCCTCTATTCTTATTGTTTCTGCTGCTAAATTTAAAGCAATATCATCAGCAAGATTTGCAATCTTACTTACTCTAACTCCTTCTGCTGGTTTTAATTCATATCTTGTAATTGCAGGACCTACAGAAACATTTTCAACTTTAGCAGATACACCAAAACTATATAAAGTTTTTTGTAATCTTGTTGCTGTATCAGTTAAAGCCTTTGCACCACCTTTTAATGTCTTTTTATTTGGTTTACTAAGTAGTTCTACTGGTGGATATTCATAATGTTCATCTTCTACGATAACAGCATGTTCCAATTGTAAAACTGCTTTTTTCTTTTCTTCTTTTTCTTCTTCTACATCTTTGAATAAATTAGCATCAATAACATCAGGTTCTGTTACTTGTGGTTGCATCTTTTTCTTTTTAGATTCTTTTGTTAAAGGTTCCAAATCTTCTCCACTATGATCATATTTCTTCAAACCTGCTTTTTCTTCTGCATTGTCCACAATTCTTCCACCAAAGTTGATTTTTATTTGTTCTTCCATTGGTGTTTTATCCATTTTTTCTTTTTCTAATTTAGCTCTTTCTTTCTTTTCTTCTCTCTCTCTTTTTCGTCTTTGTGCTGGTGTTTCACGAGTTTCTTTTTCTCTTTCTCTTGCTATTCTCTGTCTTTCTTCAAGCCTCTCTTCAAGTCTTTCTTCTTTTCTTTCTCTCATTCTTTCGACTAACATATTTATCATTTCAGACAAATTAATTCCAAAAGTAAATACTATTAATACTCCCGCAATTCCTATACAAAATATAACAGCTCCAACTTCTCCTAATAATTTTTCAAGTGGTACAGCTGCAACAGCACCAATTGCACCTCCGCCTTTACTTTGACTTCCTAGAAAATATGCATCTTTTACAGTTTCAGATAACTCTTTAGTATAAGACAATTCTCCTGATGAAATTTGAAGTACACTAAATACCACTGATAAGCTTACTACTGCAATAAAATATTGCACCAATTTAGATGTAATTTCTTCGCTTTCTTCACTAGCTAGTTTTATAGCAATAGCAAAAACTCCTATTGGAAGTACATATTGCATTATTCCAAACATTCCGCCTAATATTTCATTTAATTTTAAGCCTATTACTCCTGATTTGGTATATATCAAAACAGCTAAAAGTATACTAAAAGCAATTAATCCAATTATAGTTACATCTAATTTTGATGCTGTTTTTTTCTTCTTTTTATATCTTCTTTTTTTAGCCATTTTTTCCTCCTACAATTTTATTGATAGTACAGAATATAATAATGTATAAAAAAACAGATCTCAAAAGTCTTGTTTCTTGACTTCTGACATCTGACTTTTGTTTTTGCAAATCCAATATTTCTATTGTAATTCTTTTCTACTATTCTGTATTGTTTTTATCGTATCTTCTAATGACATTTGCATTAAGTTTAATGCTTCTGTCATATTAGTTCCTAATTTATCTAATGTTTCTTGCATAACATCTTCTGTATTCGCTAATAGACTATCTGCATATTCTTTTGTACCTTTAGAAATTTCTCTAGACATTTCATTAGCAGTTTCAATAATTTCAGTTTTTTGATCATATGCTTTTCTTGTAATTTCATGTTCATCTATCATTGATATTATTCTATTTTCTGCTTCTTTTACAATATTATCAGCTTCTTTTTGAGCTTCCACAATTATACGTTGTCTTTCTTCTTTTACCCATTTAGCTTGTTTTAACTCATCTGGAAGTTTTATTCTAATCTCTTTTATAATATCCATCAATTGTTCTTTATCAACTATCCCCTTAGATGAGAATGGTATGCTCTTTCCTTCTTCTAATAAATCCTCCAAAGTATCTAATAGTGTAAAAATTTCCATCGTTTGCCCCTTTCTTTATCTTACTTTCTTTTTAGAAAAATAAGATTTGCTCGACCATATTTTCTTTTATCTATAATATTTATATCTATTTTTTCGATTTTGTTTATAATTTGTTCCTGATCTGTCTCTACAATTATGTATGAATCTTCTTTAAGCAAATCTCTTTCTATTAATATTTTAATTGCTTTACATACAAAATCAGTTTTATAAGGTGGGTCTATATAAACAATATCTACTTTCTCATTCAATTCATTTTTTAGAACAAAATCATATTCCTTATTATACAATATTGTTTTATCCTCAAAATGAGTTTTTTGTATATTCTTTTTTATTATTTCTATAGCAGCTTTTGAATTATCACATAAAATTGCTTTTTCAGCGCCCCTACTCACTGCCTCTAACCCTATAGCTCCACTTCCAGAAAATAAATCTAAGAATATACTTCCAGGTATTTCATTTTGTATTATATTAAATAGAGATTCTTTAACTCTATCTAAAGTTGGTCTTGTATTGTTCCCATCTAATGTATATAATTTTGTGCCTCTTGCTTTCCCACTTATTATCCTCATAAGTTTACCTTTCTTTTGATATATTCATTTTATTCTTTTTTCTAAAAAGGGTCAATAGTATTAATAGAAATGTAACATATATTTAACAGTTCTGTAATATATTTCTATTATTTCCCTATTTTACTAAATTTTTAGACAAGCCGTTTTATTTAAAAACAAAAACATTTACATATTTTTTAAAATTTGTCTAATTTACTTATAATATAAAAAAAGACCACCATTTCAGATAGTCTTCTTTAGTGTATTTTATGCATCTTCTTTATTTACATCTTTTAATAATTCTAATTGAGATATTAAAAGTGATTCCATTTTTGCTTTATATATATCGAATTGTTTTTTTACATCATCTAATTCTTTTCTTTTTAAAATTACTTCATTTTCTAATTCTGCTACTTGTTGTTTTGCTGAATCTCTAGCTTCATTTATTATTTGATCTGCCTGTTGTTTTGCAACATTTTTAACATCTTCTGCTGTGCTTTGCGCCATTACTAATGTACTTTGTAATGTAGCCTCGATTGTTTTATAATGTTCAAGACTTTTTGATAATTCATCTGTTCTAGATTTTAATTTAGTATTTTCTTTATAGATTTTAGCATAATCTAATGTTAAATCATCTAGAAAATCATCTACTTCTTCAACACTATATCCATTCATTACTTGTTTTGAAAACTTTTTATTTTCTATATCTAATGGTGTTATCATTGCTTTTCCCCCTTAAAATGCTTCAGCTATTAATTTATCCCATTATTTTTTAGCCAAGAAACAGAAAGTTTATTTTTCATTTCTTCTCTTGCCATTTCATTTGTAATTTCATAATTTGATGGAGCTACTAAGAATATAGAATTTGATACTTTTTGAATATATCCATCTAAAGCATAAACTCCTCCACTTATAAAATCTACTATTCTTCTAGCAACATCTTTATTTACATATTCCAAATTAACAATTACAGATTTCTTTTCTTTTATAAAAGAACATATTTCATCTGATTGTTCAAATGTAGTTGGTTGTGATATAACCATTTTTATAGCATTTGATTGTGCTTGTGGTATTGAAACTACTTTATTTTTTCTTCCAAATATTTTTTTATCTTCTACTTCTTCTTCCTCATCATCATATTCATATACATTTTCATCATCATATTCTTCTGCTTCTTGAGAATCCATTCCAAATAAATCCCACACCTTGTTCATTAAAGCTCCTGACATAAAAAAACCTCCTAAATTACTTTCTTTTTTGTATACACTAAGTATCTACTTTTTTTTTATTATTGTCAACATTTTTTGGCAATGTTATAAACTTTTAATGTTTTTGTAATATTTTTGTAATATTATTCTATTTTATCTAATTTTGGATTAAGCATTATTTCATCGTACAAAGAAATTTTCTTATATGTAGCAATTTCTTCATTAGTCATCCCTTCTTCTTTCAATTCATCTGTTGTATACGATTCTATTATAGAATATTTTTCTC
Organism: uncultured Clostridia bacterium; assembly: GCA_934183045.1. Classification (GTDB taxonomy): domain Bacteria; phylum Bacillota; class Clostridia; order TANB77; family CAG-508; genus CAG-269. The sequence continues at coordinate 4,752 of CAKPRW010000037.1, read as the reverse complement.
CTTGTTTTTTTACTTTTATCAAAATCTTGCTTAAATATCCCGCTCTATTTCTTACAACATAATTCTTACCGTTTTCTTCTACAATTGCTTGATTTGGTACTTTAAATCCTGATTCACTCCACCAAATTAAATTAAAAGAAATTTTTCTATAATTTATTAATTCTTCTATTTGTTTATCAATTTTTAATATTATAACAATATTATTTTCATCTTCTTTTATTATATTAGTAATTTCTGCTGGAACTTCAGCATTGTTAGAAAGTCTAATCTTTATTTTTTTGCCAACTTCGGCTTGTTTAGCTTCTTCAGAAGATGTAATTGTTGCTATGTAACAATTAAAGTTGTCTATAACTTTTCCACATTCGTCACTTGTTGCAACTACTTTACCTGTTTTTAAATCTAAACTTTCAAGATACTCTTTACTTAATGTTTCAAAATTTTGTGTAGTTAACGTTTCTTCAAAACCATCAACTTTATAGGAAACTATACCACTCATTGGAGCTTTTACATATTCTGCTCCAGAATTCAAACTATTTTCATATTTTTTTCTTTCTTCTATTAGTTGGTTTAGGTAAGATCCCTTAGGGCTCAAATCTCCTGCTATTTTAGATTTTTTCTTAACTAAATTATCTATTTCTTTTTTGTTTTCTTCTAGTTTTGTTATATCATTTATCTTATTAATATTAGATACTTTTTCGTCAATTTGATTTTCCAATAATTTCATATCAGAAGAAAATAAACTAGTATCACTTTTCATTACTTCTTGTATTTTTTGATCCAATTCTGCAACTCTTTGTTTTAAATTTTCTTCATTATTACTATAATATCTAAATATATTTTCGTTTGTTGCAACCTTCTCTCCCTCAAGTTTTATCTGTTCCATTCCATTTTTATAATTTTGGCCTTTTACTACTTTTTCATCCCTAATAACATATCCAACAACTGTTTCTTCTTGATATAGCTTTCCTTCTTCTACTGTAAATACATTTGTCGGTTGTTTAATTAATAGATATATAGTGTAAAAAATATATATTAATACTATTAATAAAATAATATATATAACTACCTTTTTATTATTTATCTTCCTCACATTTTTATCTTTTAATGCTTGCTTTTTATCTTCCAATTTTAACCCTCCAAAATAATTTTGATATTATTTTGTATACTATTTTCTCCATTCAACCATATTGTTTCTTTATTTTTTCTAAACCATGTAAGCTGTCGTTTAGCATATCTTCTAGTTTCCATTTTTATTTTTTCCGTCATTTCTTCATATGAGCATTCTTTATTTAAATATTGAACAACTTCTTTATATCCCAATCCTTGCATAGCTGTTGGAAATTGATTATATTTTTTATTTATTGCTTCTACTTCTTTTACCAATCCTTCTTCAAGCATTATATCTACTCTTTTGTTTATTCTTTCATATAAAACTTCTCTATCCCAAGAAATAGCATATACTTTATAATCAAATTCCACTTCTTTCTTTCTTGATTCTTTTTCTTGATCCGTTTTATTTTTTCCTGTTGCATGGTATATTTCCAAAATTCTAATAATTCTTTTTTTATCATTCGGGCTTATTTTCTCTATCGCTTTTGGATCTATAATCTTAGCCTCTTCATAAATTTTTTCTAATCCCTCTTTGCTTACCCTTGTTTCTATTTCATTTCTATATTCTTCATCAAACTCTATATTAGGATACTCTATTTCATAAATCAAACTGTCTATATATAACCCTGTTCCGCCTACTACTATTGGAGTTTTTCCCTTTGAGATAATTTCTTTAATAGCTTTTTTAGCTTGTATCTTATAATCAGCCACACTATATCTTTCATTTGGTGAAATAATATCAATCATATAATGTTTAATACCTTGCTTTTCTTCTTCAGTTGGCTTTGCAGTTCCAATATCCATTTCCTTATATATTTGCATAGAATCGCAAGAAACTATCTCTCCATTGATTTTTTTAGCTAATTCAATTGATAATGCTGTCTTCCCTGAAGCGGTAGGTCCACATATAACTATAACTTTTGGTTTTGCCATCATTTTTCTCCTATTTCATATTTAAGTTAAATTAAAATATTATAAAATCCTATATTTATTTAGGAATGGAGTTATAAATATTTATAATTCCATTTTGTATATCTTTCAAATACATGTTTTCAAAGAACATACAAATAATAAATATAATTACAAGAATTATTATTTTCTTTCTTAATTTATAATCTTCTATTTCGTTTTCTTTTACTCTAGTGAATAATTTTGCAATATACGGAATAAATATAACACCATTTAAAGCTGTAAATAATAAAACTAAAATCTTTTTTATTTCATGTTTAGTTATTTCATTTTGATAATTTACACCTTGCTGAGAAATATTGAAAATTATTAAAGTTACAATATAACTTATAATAATGCCTATAACAATAAACGCTACTTTTTTAGTTTTTTCTAAACTTTCTAAACTTTGCCAAGTCCAAGCTATCATCAATAAATATACTGCCACTATAATGCTTATAATGATTACCATTTTTTTCTCCTTTTAATTGTAACTATTTTCTTGCAAATTTTCTTTCTATATCGTATTTAGTCATTTTTATTGCAGTAGGTCTTCCGTGAGGACAAGTAAATGGATTAGGTAATTGTAATAATTTATCCATTAAACTTTCTACTTCTTCGTTAGTCAATGCCATATTTGCCTTTACTGCAGCTTTACATGCAACTGTAGCTATAAATTTTTCTTCTTTTTCTTGTTTCGCTGTTCTTGCCACTGTATTTATCTCATCTAAAGTTTCTAAGAACAATTCTTTTGTATCCAAATCTATGCATACTGTAGGAACACCTGTTAATTTTATTGTATTTTCTCCGAATTCTTCCAAGCTAAATCCAGCTTGTTCAAACATTTTAATATTTTCTTTTGCTATATCCATTTCTTTATGCGTTAATGTTATTACATCTGGCAATAATAACATTTGTGAATCTTTTGAAGAATCACTATAATAATTCTTTTTTACTTTTTCATACATAATTCTTTCATGTGCAGCATGTTGGTCTAATATATACATTTCTTTATCAATCTCTAATATGATATATGTTTTAAATACAATTCCAATAAATTTATAAGCCGGTTTTTGGAATTTTTCTTGATCTTCAAATACTGATATATTGTCTTTTACAATATCTATAGCACTTTCTTGTTTTTCTTCTTCTGGTTCTTCTTTTTCTACTATTGGAGCTGTACCAAACATTTTTGTGTACATTTCATTAAAATCTTCAGAAACAACTTTAGGATTATCATTTAAATCTTTCATTTTTTCTTTTATTTCTTCAAATTCCTTTTGTACCTTTTCGTCTTGTATATCTTTTATTTTTGAATCAACATCAGGAATTTCTTCACTTTTTATCTCTGTTGTTTCTTCTTTTTTCTCTTCTTTGTTTTGTTCTAATTCATAGTTCTTAGTTTCTTCAGCTATTTCTTTTCCATTTTCTTTTTCTTCTAATTCTTTTTCCAATTTTTCTTTCATTTGTTTTAATTGTGTTAAAACATCTGATGTATCTATTGGTTGTCCTATTTCTATATTATCAATTTTCTTTTCTCCTATAAGATCATCACTTTGTGGTACTGGCACATTTGTTTTTATTTTACTTTCTTCTTCTGTATATTTCTCTATTTCCTTCTCTTTTTGTTTTCTAAAAGAAAATAATCCTCCTTGCTGTTGTTGCTTATTATTTTCTCTTATATTTTTCAATCTTTCTTCAAAACTTGCTGAACTTCTATCAACAGATCCCATCTTTTTTTCTGTACTAGCTACTAATTCAGTTTTTAACAAAGTATCTTTTATTGCATGGTATATAGCTTGGAATATTTTACTTTCTTCTTGGAATCTAACCTCTAATTTTGCAGGATGAACATTAACATCAACTTTTGCAGGATTCATTTCTATATTTAATATAACAAAACCAAACTTTCCAATTGGAATCAAGCCTTTATACGCTTGTTCTGTTGCTGCTGTTAATGTTTTATCTTTTATATAACGTTTATTTACGAAAAATAATTGATTTGATCTGTTAGATCTTGCTATTTCAGGTTTTCCAACTACTCCTGTTATTTTTACATCTTCATATTGATATGTTGTCTCCATTATTCCATTAGCAATATCTTTTCCATAAATGCTATATATAACATTTTTTATATCTCCGCTTCCATTTGTTTGTATTACTGTTTTGCCAGTATTTATTAATTTTATGGCAATATTCGGATTAACTAATGCTATTCTTGTAACAACATCTTCTATGTATCCTGATTCTGTATAATCTTTTTTTAGAAATTTATATCTAACTGGTGTATTAAAAAATAAGTTTTTAACTGTAATTGATGTTCCATTTTGACATCCAGCTTCTTCTTTTTCTAATACATCTCCAGCTTCTACTACAACTCTATAGCCTGTTTCTTGTTCTTTTGTTTTTGATATTAATTCTACATTTGCTATTGCAGCAATACTTGCTAATGCCTCTCCTCTAAATCCCATAGATGTCACTGTATCCAAGTCGTCTGCTGATCTTATTTTGCTTGTTGCATGTCTTTCAAATGCTATTTCTAAGTCATCTTGTGCTATTCCCTTTCCATTGTCTGTTACTTTTATAAATGATATACCTCCATTTTTTATTTCAACAGTTACTTTTGTTGCTCCTGCATCTATTGAATTTTCTACCATTTCTTTTATTACTGATGCTGGTCTTTCTATAACTTCA
>CAKPRW010000036.1 GCA_934183045.1 uncultured Clostridia bacterium | reverse complement strand
GCAGAAGGTATAGTAGATGCTTACATTTCAGAAGATGGAAAAATTGGAGCTGTAGTAGAAGTAAACTCAGAAACAGATTTTGTTGCAAAAAATGAAGAATTCAAAACATTTGTTATGAACATAGCAAAACAAGTTGTTGAAAATAATCCAAAAGATGTAGAAGAATTATTAGCACAAGATTCTATAGAAGTACCTGGAAAAACTGTTAATGAAGTATTAGTAGAAAAAATAGCTACAATTGGTGAAAACATGAACATTAGAAGATTTGTAAGATTTGAATCAGAAGGACTAGTAGAAAAATATATTCATGGTGATGGAAAAATAGCTGTATTAGTAAACATGTCAAAAGGAACAAAAGAAGTTGCAAAAGACATTTGTATGCAAATAGCAGCTGCTAGACCAGAATATTTAAACGAACAATCAGTACCTGCTGAAAGAGTAGAAAAAGAAAAAGAAATCTTAAAAGCTCAAACAATGAATGAAGGAAAACCAGAAGCAATTGCAGAAAGAATTGTAGAAGGAAGAATAGGTAAATTCTTTAGTGAAATATGTTTAGTAGATCAAGCATTTGTTAAAGATCCAAACAAAAAAGTTTCACAATTATTAAAAGAAACAGATAGTGAAGTTGTTGAATTTGCAAGATTTGAAAAAGGTGAAGGAATCGAAAAAGTAGAAGAAAACTTTGCTGAAGAAGTAATGAAACAATTAAAATAATAAAAAACAAGAAAAAAGACAATTAGGGACGATCCTTAATTGTCCTTTTTTTATAAAACGTCAATAAATCAGCTCAACTATGCTATAAATTTAATAAAAATTCAATAATTTGTAAAAAAGACTGTTCTTTTTTTATATGATATGATAGAATAATTTTGACAAATTATAATTAAGGAGAGTGGAAAAATTGTCAGAAGCAAAATATAAAAGAGTACTTTTAAAACTAAGTGGAGAAGCATTAGCAGGAGATCAAAAAACAGGTGTTAATGTAGAAGTAGTTGGAAAAATATGTGATAAAATAAAAGAAGTAATAGATATGGGAGTAGAAGTTGCGATAGTTGTAGGTGGAGGAAACTTCTGGAGAGGAAGAAATGGACACCAAATGGAAAGAACAACAGCAGATTATATGGGAATGCTTGCAACAGCAATGAATGGACTAGCATTACAAGATGCTTTGGAAGCAAGAGGAGTACATTCTAGAGTTCAAACATCAATAGAAATGAGAGAAATTGCAGAACCTTTTATACAAAGAAAAGCTGAAAAACATCTAAAAAAAGGAAGAGTTGTTATATTTGCTGGAGGTACAGGACATCCATATTTTACAACAGATACAGCTGCAGTACTTAGAGCAACAGAAATTAATGCGGAAATAATATTACTTGGAAAAGCAATAGATGCTGTATATTCAGCTGATCCTAAACTAGATCCAAATGCAAAAAGATATGAAAGTATATCATATTTACAAGTATTGCAAGAAGATCTAAAAGTAATGGATTCAACAGCCACAGCTATGTGTAGAGATAATAATATGCCATTATTAGTATTTGGAATAGCTGACCCAGAAAATATAGTTAGAGCCGTAAAAGGAGAAAAAATAGGAACAATTGTTAGCTAGACAAAAAATGTATATAAATAAAAAAGGAGAGAAAAATTATGGATTATACAAATATAAAAGAAAAAATGGAAAAAGCTATAAACTCATATAGTGAAAGATTAGCTGAGGTAAGAGCAGGACGTGCAAACCCAGCTATATTAAATAAAGTAAAAATAGACTATTATGGAACACCTACACCAATAAATCAAGTTGCTGGTGTATCAGTACCAGAAGCTAGACTAATAGTAATTCAACCATGGGATGCAAGCATATTAAAAGAAATAGAAAAAGCAATATTAACAGCAGAAATAGGAATAAACCCAAATAATGATGGAAAAGTAATAAGACTAGCTTTTCCTGAATTAAATGAAGAGAGAAGAAAAGAAATAGTAAAAGATATTAAAAAAATGGCAGAAGAAGCCAAAGTTGTTGTTAGAAATGCAAGAAGAGATGGAATAGACGAAGCAAAAGCATTACAAAAAGATGGAGAAATGACAGAAGATGAATTAAAACAAGCAGAAAATGAAATACAAAAAATAACAGATAAAAGCATTGCAGAAATTGATCAAATATTGGATAAAAAAGAAAAAGAAGTAATGTCAGTTTAAGAAATATATATCTTTTAAAATGTAAGTAGGGGAAGTATTATGGATTTTAAACAAGAGCTAAAATCATATCAACAAATGATAAATAATGAATTGCAAAAAAATATAACAAATGAAGAATGTTTAGAACAAACTTTAAATCAATCAATGGAATATAGCTTAATGGCAGGAGGGAAAAGATTAAGACCTATATTAATACTTTCAACGTATAAAATTTTTAAAGAAGATATACAAAAATGTATGCCATATGCTGTAGCAATAGAAATGATACACAATTTTTCATTAATTCATGATGATTTGCCAGCGATAGATAATGATGACTTTAGACACGGAAAACCAACAAATCATAAACAATTTAAAGAATCAACAGCAATACTTGCAGGTGATGGTTTATTAAATAAAGGATATATTGTAATTAGTGAAGATTTGAAAAATACAACAAATGCAGAAGAATTAAAAGATAAAATTAGAATTTTTAATGAATTTTCAATTGCAGTGGACAGAATGATTGCAGGAGAATATATTGACACTGAATATGAAGGAAAGATGATATCAGAATTAGAGTTAGAATATATTCACAAAAACAAAACAGGAGCACTATTAAAACTATGTGTAAGAATAGGTGCAATACTTGCAAATTGTTCTGAAGAAGATCTGAATAAACTAACCATATATGCCGAAAAAATAGGATTAGCATTTCAAATAAAAGATGACATTTTGGGAGAAGAAGGAAATGAAGAAATTCTAGGAAAACCTGTAGGGAATGATAAAGAATTAGAAAAGTGTACATATGTATCTAAATATGGTTTACAAAAATCAAAAGAAATTTTAGAAGAAATAACAAATGATGCAATTGAACAATTAAATGATTATGGTGAAAAAGCAGAGTTTTTAAAAGAATTAGCATTATATATAAAAAATAGAAACAAATAACAAGGAGAACGGAATGGAGTTTGATAAAAAGACCATGCCGAAACATATAGCAATTATTATGGACGGCAATAGAAGATGGGCAAAAGCACAAGGCAAGCCAGCAAGTTTTGGACATAAAGCAGGTGCCAAAACATTAGAAAATATAGTGAGATATGCCAACAAAATAGGATTAGAATATATTACTGTATATGCATTTTCTACAGAAAATTGGAAAAGAGCAGAAGAGGAAGTAAAAGCATTAATGGCATTACTTCAAAGTTATTTAGATGATTATAGTAAAAGAGCAGATACAGAAAATATAAAAGTAAAAATATTAGGAGATATATCTGCACTATCTAATGGAATGCAAAAAAGTATTAATAATTGTATGGAAAGAACAAAAAATAACACAGGAGTTACATTTAATATTGCATTAAATTATGGTGGTAGAGACGAATTAATAAAAGGAATAAAAAAAATATCAGAAGATGTTAAAGAAGGAAGAATAAAGGTTCAAGATATAACTGAAGAAACAGTATCTAATAGTTTATATACAAAAGGCCAACCTGATCCGGACCTATTAATAAGAACAAGCGGAGAATTAAGACTAAGTAACTTTTTACCTTGGCAACTAGTATATACAGAATTCTTATTTATTGACAAAAATTGGCCTGACTTTAAAGAAGAAGATTTAGATAATGCAATTATAGAATATCAAAGACGAACAAGAAAATTCGGGGCAAATTAAAACAAATTTATAAAAATATAAAACAAATTATATACTAATATTACAAAAAGAAAGGAATAATATAATGGATATAAAAAGATTAACATCAGGACTATTAGGATTTCCGTTAGTATTAGCTATTTTTTTAATAGGAAATAAATATGTAGTAGATGTAGCATTAACAATTATAGCGATATTAAGTATGAATGAATATTTTAATGCTATATCAAAAGTTGCAAAACCAGTGAAATGGATAGGATATTTAAACTGCTTAAGTGTTTCTTTGGTTCATATAATACCACAAGAAAATTTAAATTTAATAATAACATTATATGTACCAGTAACTTTAATAATTTTGTTTGCCCAAGTAATTGCAACAGAAATGAAAACAAATTTTAAAGATATTGCATATACTTTTTTAGGAATATTTTATGTAGTATTTTTTATAATGTTTATAGCACTAATTAATGGAATGGAAAATGGTAATATACTAATATGGTATACTATATTTGCTGCTTGGGGAACTGATATATTTGCTTATTTTATAGGAAAACATTTTGGAAAGCATAAATTTAGTAAGGTAAGTCCCAAAAAATCAATAGAAGGCTGTATAGGACGGTACAATAGGAGCTATAATAATAATGTTAGTTTATACTTATTTTGCAAATTCTTATTGGGGAATGAATTATTCATATATAGCTATAGCAGGAATAGGTTTAATATTAAGTTTAGTTGGTCAAATAGGAGATTTTGCAGCATCTAGCATAAAGAGATATGTAGATATAAAAGATTTTAGTAACTTAATACCAGGTCATGGTGGAATGTTAGATAGAATTGATAGTTTAATATTTTTAGCACCAATTGCATATGTACTATTTACAATATTATAGTATTAAAAGAGGGCATGAAAACTAAATATTCATGTTCCTTTTATTAATTTAATATCAATTATAAAAAATTTTTGCAAATAATAGTAACAATTGAATATATTAATACAAGGGGAGGAGATAACTTGATTACATTTATATTATCAGGAATAAAAATTATATGTTTATTAGGTTTTCTAATTTTCATACATGAATTAGGACATTTTACAGTAGCAAAATTATGTAAGGTAAAAGTTAATGAATTTGCAATAGGATTTGGACCAACAATTTGGAAAAAACAAGGAAAAGAAACTAAATATACACTAAGATTATTTCCTCTAGGTGGATTTGTTAATATGGAGGGTGAAGAAGAAAGATCAGAAGAAAATGGTTCTTTTTCAAAAGCAAGTATCCCTAAAAGAATGGCAATTGTTGTAGCAGGGGCAACCGTTAATATTATATTTGGATTACTAGTATATTTTATACTTTCTGTAACTACAGGAACATATGTATCAAATGAAATTGATACGGTTTTAGAAGGGTATGCTGCACAAGATGTAGGTATACAAAATGGAGATAAGATTATAGAAATAAATAATAAAAAAGTTAATAGCAAAAATGATTTAGACAAAATTTTAGAGAAAACAAAAGGAGAAGAGATAAAACTAACAATTGAAAGAAATAATGAAATACTAGAATTTAATACAAAGCCAACAGAAGTAAAATCACAAGTGACAGGAATGTATTTAGATGAAAAATGCAAGATAGTTGCAGTTGAAAAAGATAGTAGCAGTGCAAAACAAGGAATTGAAGCGAATGATAAATTAGTAAAAGTAAATTCTAAAGAAATAAATGGAGATACAAACAAAGCTCTAGAATTAATTAACGAAAATGATTCAGATAATATATTAATTACAGTTGAAAGAAATGGAAAACAAATAGATATAAACTTAGTACCAGATCTTGTTTCACATTATTATATTGGAGTAAATTTAAAAGAAGCACCTGACACATTAATTAATAGGCTTATAAATGCTGGTATGTTAACAAAAGAATTTATGTTTTCAATAGTTGATAATTTAAGACAATTATTTACTGGAAATGTAGGAGTAGATCAAATGATGGGACCAGTAGGAATATCTGAAGCGGTTGCAAAAACAGATGGTCTAAAAGAATTTGTTTCAATGTTAGCATTAATATCTTTATCACTTGGAGTAACAAATTTACTACCAATTCCAGCATTAGATGGTGGAAAACTATTGATATTAATAATTGAAGCAATAAGAAGAAAACCGTTAAAAGAAGAAATTGAAATCAATATTCAACTATTAGGATTTTCTTTATTAATTGCATTATCAATATACGTTACTTATAATGATATATTAAGAATATTTTAACAAAATTAAAATAAAAAATAGCTTACATTTTTGGTAAAAAAAGTAAGCTATTTTTGTATAATAAATTCAATATTTTGCTGAAAAACATTTGACAAAAATAAGTATTTAATAGATAATATAATTATTAAGTTACAAATGCAAAATCGAAGAAGATTACAAAGGAGGAATAAATAAAAATGTATGTATTCAATAGGATTACGGTTAATCCACAATTACCGAAAAGAATAGAAAAACTATCAGAAATTTCAAATAATTTATGGTGGTCTTGGAATACAGAATTCTTAAGATTATTTCAAAAAATAGATATAGATTTATGGGAACAATCAAATAAAAATCCAGTTAAATTCTTAAAACATGTATCACAAGAAAGACTAGAAAAAGTAGCTAAAGACACTGCATTTTTAAAAGAATATGACAAAATTGCAGAGAATTTCGAAGACTACATGAATAGTAAAAATACATGGTTTTCTAACAAATATTCAGAAAATAAAAACGATCTAATAGCATATTTTTCAGCAGAATACGGATTAGATGAAACGATTCCGATTTATTCTGGTGGTCTTGGAATATTGTCTGGAGATCACTTAAAATCTGCAAGTGATTTAGGGATTCCATTAGTTGCTGTAGGATTATTATATAAAAATGGATACTTTCATCAAAAAATTAATGGCTATGGAGGACAGGAAACTGAATACCATAACATAGAATTAGAAGATATGCCAATAAATCCTGTAAAAGATGAAAAAGGTAATGATTTAATAATATATGTAAAATTCCCAAAAAGAAGACTATACTTAAAAGTATGGCAAATAAATGTTGGAAGAATAAAATTATATTTATTAGATTCAGATATTGAAAAGAACAATGAAGAAGATAGAGATGTTACTTTAAGACTTTATGGTGGCGGACAAGAAATGAGAATTCGTCAAGAAATTGTATTAGGTCAAGCAGGAGTAAATTTATTAACAAAATACTTAGGACTAAATCCTACTGTATACCATATGAATGAAGGACATTCAGCATTCTTAAACTTAGAAGTTATTAAAAATATAATTAGAGATAAAAAAGTATCATTTGAGGTTGCAAAAGATATAGCAAGTTCAAAAACAGTATTTACAACACATACACCAGTACCAGCAGGAAATGATATATTTCCACTTGATTTAGTTGAAAAATATTTTAAAGATTTTTGGCCAAGATTAGGACTTTCAAGGGAAGAATTTCTAAAATTAGGAATGAAACCATGTGAAGAACTAGAACAAGGATTTAATATGGGAATATTAGCATTAAAAATTGCTGGAAAGAAAAATGGTGTTAGTAAATTGCATGGTGCAGTTTCAAGGGAATTATTCGGAGAAGTATGGCCTAATATTGCTGCCAATGAATCTCCAATTGAATATATTACAAATGGTATTCATACATGTTCATGGCTTGCACCAAAAATGAAAGAATTATACAATAAATACTTAACTCCATATTGGCAAGACAACATCCATAAAAATGACACATGGGAAAAAATAAAAAATATTCCGGACGAAAAGTTATGGAATGTTCATAATGAAAGAAAAATAAAATTATTAAACCTAGTAAAAGAAAATACAACAGAAAGATTAAGACGTTCTGGATATAGTTATGAAGAGATAAATGATATTGTTTCAAAATTAAATCCAAATGCATTAACAATAGGATTTGCAAGAAGATTTGCAACATATAAAAGAGCAACATTAATTTTTAAAGATTTAGAAAGAATAACACAAATTTTAAATAATAGTGAAAGACCAGTTCAACTAATATTTGCAGGTAAAGCCCATCCAGCAGATAAAGAAGGACAAGATCTAATAAAATATATACATGAAGTGTCTATGATGCCACAATTTAAAGGAAAGATATTCTTACTTGAAAATTATAATATAGCAATGTCAAGATACTTAATAAGTGGTGTAGATGTATGGCTAAATAACCCAAGAAGACCTATGGAAGCATCAGGAACAAGTGGACAAAAAGCATCTGTAAATGGAGTTATTAACTTTAGTGTACTAGATGGATGGTGGGCTGAAGGATATACACAAAATAATGGATGGACTATAGGAACAAATGCAGAATTTGATTCTTACGAAGCACAAGATATTGCTGATAGCCAAAGTATGTATCATACATTAGAAGCAAAAATAATACCAACGTATTATGAAAAAGATAAAAATGGTATATCTAGCAAATGGATAGAAATAATGAAAAATTCTATAATAACAACAGGCGGAAATTATAGTACCTCAAGAATGTTAGTAGATTATACTAATAATTTATATATACCATTATGTAATTTAACTAAAAAATATTATACAGATGTAGATAATGTAGCAGCATATAATTCTTGGAAAAAAGAATTAACTAAAGGTTGGAAAGATATCAAAATTAGTCAAGTAGACAATTTAGATAATATTACAATAGATGCTGGAAATAATATAGATGTGGCATGTGAAATACAACTTCCAAATATAGATGTTCAAAATGTAACTGTAGAAGTATATTACGGAAAAATATTAGAAAATGGAATAGTTGAGGATGTAACTATTATTCCTATGAAACTAACAGATGCAGATGAAGAGAACAAAGAATACTATTATACTGCTAAAATAAAATTAACAACAGGTGGAAATTATGGATATACTTTTAGAGTAATGCCTAAACATGAAATGTTGTTAGAACCTGCAAATCTAAATTTAGTAAAATGGATTACAAAATAATAATATAAAAATGGAGTAGTATACTACTCTATTTTTATGTCTTGATTTTATGTCAATACTATGATAAAATATTGGAGCAATAGTAAATACGCATCTTTGACTTGAACAATACAAGTCAGAAAGGAGAAAAGTATGGCGGTAAAAATAGTTGTTGGCCTCCAATATGGAGATGAAGGAAAAGGACGGGCTACACACTATGAGGCTCAGAACGCAGCAGCTGTAATAAGAGGAACAGGAGGATGTAATGCAGGTCATACTGTAGTTGCAAATGGAAACAAATATGCAATGCATTTGTTACCATCTTCAATTATAAGGAATGAGGTTTTGTCGGTAATCGGACCCGGTGTAGTAGCGGATCTGAAGATTTTGACAGAGGAAATTCGTAGTATGAAAAAAGCCGGTGTTATTGTCAGTGAAGACAATTTTGCAATTAGTGAAAGAGTTCACATTACATTGCCACATCACAGGCAGTTAGATCAAATATACGAATTGTTGAAATCTAATCCTGTCGGAACAACAGGAAGAGGAATAGGCCCAACCTATGAAGAAAAAGCCAGAAGAACTAACATCAGAATGACGGATTTGCAACTGAGTGATTATGCATTGAAACAGAAGATTCTGGACAATCTAAAAGTGTACAACACATTAGTTGTTCAGGTCAATGCAGAACTTGACAAATCAGTTAATGGTCAGGAATTCCCTATCATTACAGTAGAAGAAGAACTCAAGTATTGTAGAGAGTATGGTGAAATGTTGAAACCATACATTAGAGATACTCAAAGAATACTTGAGAATCTGATTGAAGATGGGGAGGAGATTATTATTGAAGGAGCACAATCCTTTTGGTTGGATAATGATTATGGGATTTATCCTATGACAACATCATCAAATCCAAATGCGAGCGGAACGGCTTCAGGTGCAGGAATTGGACCAACGCTTATTAACGAAGTGATTGGTGTGATGAAAGCATATACGTCAAGGGTAGGTAATGGACCATTTGTTACAGAACAAATCAACGAAACCGGAGAAAAAATCCGAGAATTGGGACATGAGTATGGAACTACAACAGGAAGAGCACGCAGGTGCGGCTGGTTAGATTTGGTTATGATCAAAAGTGCCAAAATACCAAATGGATTAACGAGTTTGTGTATAAACCATTTGGATACTATTGGAAAGCTTGACACGATCAAGGTATGCTATGCATACAAACACAAATCTAAAGGGTTAATGTACAATGTTCCTATTGATCCAGAAAATTGTGAACCAGTATATCGGGAGTTCGAAGGCGGATGGAGTACAGAAGGATGTACGAAATACGAAGAGTTGCCTGAAAAAGCCAAAGAATATCTTCAGTATATTGAGGAATTTGTCGAAGTACCAATCAAATATATTGGTGTGGGGGCTGACGAAAAAGACACAATTATTAAGTAACTCTGATATAAGCCGTATTTTTAAGAGCAGGGGGAAATATAATCCCCTTGCTCATTTTTTATAAAAAAATCTATAGAATTGCTCCTAAAATTAATATACCTAAGTTATCTCTGTAAATTTCATCAAATTGGGAAATTGGTAAAGGATTTTGACCTATGCCAGCTTCAATTGTATAGCCAGGTCTATTATAAGTTTGAATCCACCAATCTTTATATCCTGCAAAACTTGAATTAAAAGGTACATCTGTTAATAAATATCCGCTAGAATTTGAAAAACGTCTTCCTATTTCATAACCTCTAGGTGGATTAATATTTTGAAAATTCCAGTAAATTTCTTGACCTTGAGTATGATAGGAAATAGTTAATCTAAAATTATGAGAAATAGTAAAGTCATAAATAGATAAAGCTTCAGGTTCTATTAAAGGACCATACCCAACAAAGTCACGAGGAGCAGGTTCATCAAAACCTTGAGCATATTTTATTTCTTTAGCTTGTTCCCAACCAGCAGGAAATTGCAAATTTAAATCCACACCATTTATATTTGTTTTCCATCCATCAGGAAAAGGAATATCAGGAAAATTGCTAGAAATGTTTTGGGCTTGAAGATAAGCAGAAGAGGTAGTAGACAAATTGCCAGTTATTAAATCAACACCATCAGGATTTACCATTGGCATTATAAAGATAGAACAATTATTAAATAAATTTCTAATAGAATAATTATATAAACTCCCATTACTAACATATGCTTTGCAATAATCTTCAATAAACTTCATAAGAAGAACACTAGTAATCCATTCATTGGCATGAATACTTGCCGAATAAAATACATGTCTAGATCCTTTGCCTAATTTAACAACATAAATAGGTTTACCAAGCACACTATTACCAACAGTTTGAATATTTAGGAAAGGATAAGTTCGAACTAAAGAAGTAAGATTTTCTGTTAGAATAGAAAAATTATAAAAAACATTAGTAGGAACAATATTTTCATTCATAAAATCACCTACAATAGTATATGAAAAATACAGAATATGTTTACAGGGATATTAATAATAAAAAGAGCATAATAAAACGTAAAAGAGGACTAGGATATGAGATTAATATAAACATTAATATTTTTATATTGATAAAAATATAGAAATATTATATAATAAATTAGTATATGGGGATGTAAAGGTTTCGACATTACACCAGAAACATAAATTGCAAGTAGTGGATGGTCGCTTCGGCCACTTAAAAAAAGCGAAAATAAATATAAACGCTGATAATCAAGAATTAGCATTAGCTGCCTAAGTTGCGGCTACGCTTTACTAAATAGTCCCACCTGTTTAGATAAAGTGTCATATTAGTGGGGAACGAAACTACTTTTGCTTTGAAAGTAGGGGGTATTTTATAAAGCTATATTTTATTTTAACCTGTTTGTCGGTGAAAATGAAATGAATATAATAGACAAACTAAACTTGTAGAGATTTTTGCGGAAAGTGTTATGGACAGGAGTTCGACTCTCCTCATCTCCACCAATTATATAAAATATAATAATAGATAGGGTAGAAATGAAAAATAATAAAAAACTAGGATTTGAATCAAAAATTATAATATTAGATCGTGCAATAGGGAATATAATAGAGTTGTTTTTAAATACATTTTTAGCAGCATATTTTTATAAAATAACTCAAGATAATATGATCTATATTTCAATATATTATATTATTGCTTGGATTATTGCTACTATAAGTGCATTATTACTAGGAGATTATATAAAGAGAAAAAATAAATTGAAACTATATAAAATAGGAACATTTATAAAAGCCCTATATGTATTATTAATCATAATATTACAAGAGAAAATTTTGGATTATGTATGGTTAATTGCTATGGTATATGGAATATCAGTATCTGCAACTGGATTTCCATTTAACATGATAGAATCTGAAATAGTCGATAGTAAAGAAAGGACAAAATACACGGGCTATAAAACAGCTGTAGGAGAAATTACAATAGTTATTGTTCCTATATTTTTGGGTGCATACATAACATATAAATCATATAAAGCAGCTGCTATTTTAGTATTTATATTTTCTATTATTAAATTTATCAATTTATATTTTTTAAAAAATGTAAATACTATAAAAGATAAGTTAAATTTAAAAGGATGTTTAAAAGCAATAAAAGAAAATAAGAAATATCCAATAAAAGAATTATATTTGATAGAATTTCTAAAAGGTATAACAGTGTACGGTGTTTTAAGTATAGTGATATCATTATTAATAATATATGAAGAAAAAACTGATCTCAATTTAGGAATTTGGTCATCTTTCTTTTCTTTATGCTTAATTATCACAATGATAATATTTGCAAAAAAATATAATAAACAGAAATCAAATAAAATACTTACGATATGTGGATTGGCTATTGGAATAAGTTTTATAATTTTATTATTTTCAATTAATAAGACAACCATAATCTTATATAATCTTGTATATTATATATTTATAAAAATATTACTGTCAATTACTGAAATACGTTTATTTGACTATTCAAATAAATCACCTTTTGAAAAGGAATTTAATACAGAATATTTTATTTTTCGAGAATTCTTTTTGAATTTGGGTAGAGTAGTAGGGTATATAATACTACTAATAATTGGATTTAGCCATAATTTGGAATACTTAAAGATTCTTTTCTTATGTACAACAATTTCTTTAATTGCTATTATCAAAATTAGTAAGAATATAGGACTTAAAGAAAGACAAGATGAAACTGAAGTATAATATATATTGTACAATCGATAAAAGTTATGCTATACTATTATGTGTAGCATAAAATATGCGGGTATAATTTAGTGGTAGAATGTCATGCTTCCGACCTGATAGCGCGGGTTCGATTCCCGCTACCCGCTCCATAATGCATTTTCGTCGAACCACTTAAAAATATTGATATAAGTAAGTTTGAAGAAAATTAAAAAGTGAGTGTCAATCACATTTATATAAGTCGATTTAATCGGCTTATTTTTTTACTTTTCTTACCAAAAGTATAGAAAAACAGCCTCAAATCATTGAAAAAAGGAGGTTTTTGTGATATGATACGCATAGTTAAAAGAAAATTAGCAGTAGAAAAAGAATTACTTTCTAAAATTGAATGGGCTTGCACTTTTAGTAATTGTGAACCAAAGATAAAGAATGGTAATTTGAGAATGGTTGAAAAAACTAATATCGCTTATGTAGAGCCACATAGTGTAATGATTAAAGAAAAGCTATATCTATTCTTTAATCAGCATGAGTATTTCTATATAGGTAATTTAGCAAATAAAATACCACTCTCAAAATTAAGAGATTTTATCAGTGGCAACTAATACTAAAGGTTTTCTTTTTATCAGCAAGTAATACAAGTAAATATAAAGATAAACTTACTAATATAAATCAAGTACTTTTTTAAATTTTTTTAAAATTTTTAATAATTAAATTTTAAGCATGCTAACTCAGACCTATTGCTAGGTCTTTTTTTTGAACTTTTAAACTTTAAGACCTACCAAGTACCTAATTCAATATATTTCTTCTTTAGTATACCATAATATTGTCTTAAAAACTTATTTAATGTTGCTATCTTTGCTGCCTTTTTGCATTTACCTTCAGACTCTTTTCGTAACATATAATCATATAATTCATTGCCAACCTTACAGAATGATTTAATTGCTTTCATAACTTCATATCCAGCTTTTCTCAAATATTTATTTCCTCGTTTTGAAATATGTCTATGGAGTGCCTCAAATTGTCCAGATTGATATGGCGGTGCATCTATCCCTGCATAAGCAATTAAGCTACCTGCATTTTTAAATCTTCTTATATCTCCAATCTCTGCAATCAATATTGGTGCTAATCTATTTCCAACACCACTCATATTTTTTACTTCATTATATTCATCCATAGTCTTGGCAACTTCATTCATTTTTGATATAATCTCATTGGCTGATTTAATTGATAGGATTAAAGCCGATACACTCTTATCTATGATAAGTTGTGTACTTTCAGATGATGGACATGATGAGTATGAAACTTTGGCTAACTGATAAACTTTTATAGCTAAAGTTCTTCCTGCTCGTGATTGTCCTATTTTTTGTGCAATCTTATCCACTTCTTTATAGAACTTTTCTTCTTTCGTATTTCTTATTATTACTGGATCATTAAATTTTTCAAATAATTTTAAGCCCAATACAAAGTTATATTCTTCTAATAATTGATAATAACCAGGAAATAAAGTATCACATAAATTTGAGAAATTTACCTTTTGTTGAACTTTGATATTAACAAATGAAAAATACTGCCTTGATAAAAATTTTAGTTCTTTATATTTTTCTTCTTCCAAATAATTAGCCTTTAATTTATACCAATTATCACAGGCATATTCTGCTAATTTTAAAGAGTCTTTATTATCATTTTTTGCTTTTCTTAAACTTCTATCTAAATATTTTTTTATCTTTAAAGCATTTTCTGATATTACACAAT